>JBCDIY010000130.1:0-4957 GCA_038748435.1 Pseudomonadota bacterium
AGTTAAAATGTCTGAAGTTACTGAAGCAGAATATTCGCAAGAATCTGAGCAGACGATGGGCTTGAGTTTATTGCAATCGACAATCAATTTAGCTAATAAACCAAATTACTTTGATATTGCTAGCTATTTACATAGAATTAATTACTCAGGAAATGTTGAGAAAAATAAACAGACATTAATTAATCTACACCAAGCACATTTATTCAACATACCTTTTGAAAATTTAGATATTCATCTAGGCGAAGAAATTGACCTACATCCTCAAGCTTTGTATAAAAAAATAGTTCAACAACGTCGCGGTGGTTATTGTTTCGAATTAAATGAATTATTTACACAACTATTGCTTAACTTAGATTTCGAAGTCGAAAGATTATCTGCAAGAGTATTTGTTAAAGAAAGAATTACCCCAAGGCACCATCAGCTATTAAAGGTTAAGTTCGATGGGCAAGCTTGGCTATGTGATGTTGGATTTGGCTGTCGTGGATTCATACAACCTATACCTTTAATATATAATAAACCGTTCTCGCAAACTTCTGGGATATATAGATTACTCCAACATGATTCTTTTGGTTCAATATTGCAACGTAAACTTGAAAAAGATAGCAAATGGGATAATCTCTATGCATTTACACCTGAAGTTTATTTACCTTTGGACTTTACCAGCCAAAATTATGTGGTTTCACACTCACCAGGTTCAATATTCGTTAACTTAAGATTTTGTACTATAGCTAAACCTAATGGACGAATTTCGTTAAGTGCGTATAACTTAAAAGTTTTAGAAAATGGCCACGAGAAAATATTTAAAATAAAAAATCAAAGTGAATATTTACAAGTATTAAACAACCACTTTGGCATAAAGTTACCTGCAGATATTAATTTCATCCCAGCTAAATATAATGAGGAACCACAACCTCGCTTCGATATTGGGCCCGTATAAAAATAATCTATCTGTGTAGTTATATACTAGAGTTACTTATTCTCTTCTGCCAATAAAAAGTTACCGGTAACATCAACAGAGTTGGCATTAGCCAAACAACAATTTGTGGCTGCATGTGAATATTATTATCTGTAAATGCAGTCAGCGTAGCGATAGTTGCTCCTAACATACCGCGCGTATGCAAATGAATACGTTGTGCTCAAAAATTGGTACGAACTTGATAGCATGCTTTTACATTAGCGATACTAAACCTTGCAGCAATAATTGCAAAAATCGTAATTATAATTGCTTGATCATTATTCATTGTAAAAAAGCGCTATTAATGATAAGGTCAATTATCACATCACCTCGCTCGTTTCTTGCCAGAGCCCTTACAAATTTGGAGAATAGCTTATGCAACCTACATTTAACAAACCTAGTATTAGTGCAGAACTTGCGATGCAAATGATAACAGCCGCAGTCAAAAAAGCTAAGGAAATTGACAAGCCTATGGTTATCGCTATTCTTGATGAAAGTGGACAACTAAAAGCTTTTCATCGCATGGACGGTGCTGCACTGATTAGTATTTCTGTCGCCCAAGATAAAGCTTATAGCGCGCTTGCAAATGCGTGGGGACATGCAACCCATGAAATTTATGATCATATTAAAAAAACGCCTGCAACATTAGTCGGCATACCACATATTCCAAGATATACTGTATTTGGTGGTGGGTTTCCGCTTAAATTAAACAATCAAGTTATTGGCGGTATAGGTATTAGTGGCGGTAATGTCGAGCAAGATATGATCGTTGGGAAAGCCGCTCTCGCTATATTAGCAAATAACACTAGCAAAGAAAAAACTGTGTGAAAAATCTATTAAATGAAAAAATTCTACAAAAAATTATTGTACATTTTGATTTAGGCCAAAAAAAAGTTGCTCTAAAACCCTTATTAGGTGGCCGTTTACATCAGCAATGGCAAATCACCACCGATAAAGGCTGTTATGTCATCAAACAGTTAAATGAAAAAGTGTTACTAACAGCTGAAGCTTATAAGCGTTATCAAGCTACAGAAATTATTGCAAAAAGTTTTGCAAAGGTGATAGATGCTGTTCATGCTTTTTTTATCGATCAAAATCCATTATTAACAATTGATGGCCATACTTTTCTAGTCTTTCCCTACATTTTTGCAACCACACTCGAACAACAACAAATACAACCCGCACATTTGCAGCAAATTAGCACTGTTCTAGCTAAAATTCATTGTGCAAATCTCAAAATAGAACAAGCACCTCATGTCGAAGAGTTTGATCTTGATATTGCTAGTTTTACCAATCACCTTAGCTCACTACAGCAAGTAAAAGCCGACTTAGCTGATGCTGTAGCAAAGCAATTACAACTTATTGAAGTTATCATCGAAAACTATATAACAGCAAAACAATGTATGCAGCATAATTTAATCATTAGTCATCAAGATCTTGATGCTAAAAATGTGCTGTGGCAACAACATCGAGCTTACATTATCGATTGGGAAGCGGCTGGTTTAATTAATCAAACCGTAGATTTTCTAACTACGGCAATCTACTGGACTATAGAAAATAGTTTCAAAATTAACTTAAAGCACTTAGGCTTATTTAGAGATAATTTCTGTACACAAGCAGCTTTCAAATTCGATGAGATTCAGTTGCATGCTGCTTATGATAAATTACTAGCAAACTGGCTGAATTGGTTGGATTTTAATTTAAAGCGGACTTTGACTACGCCATCTAGTGCGGATGAAAACCTGCTTGCAATTCGAGAAGCCAAATTTACTTTAAAAGCCTTACCGATAATTTACCAGCAAAAACAAATTGTTTTAGATACATTGCTGCGTGAGTAATTTGGTTTTATTGTATATATCGATAAACTGCTTGTCATCAGAATTTCATCGGTCGCGTTGAAGGACTAAGCCAAACATTAATTCTTCAAGCCTATTTTTTTGGCTCCACTAACACTCAATTTAACCTTCAAAAACTTCAAGCTAACTGTGTTGGGCTTCGCTAACGCTCAACCCAACCTACAACACCTTAGCATAATTCCCTTTGTTTAAAATGATGCGTCGATCCTTCAGTGAGCTCGCGGGCTGTACTATCCCCACGAATTTTAACTCACTCATAGAACGTGAGTTTTGTATAGATTCTCAGCAGAAAAGGGCGAGGATTTTAACAAACCGTCTGCTTCAGGGACGAAGCAGCCAAGCTTACAGGGATGTATTCATAGCGTGTTTGGGAAAATCCTTGCCCTTTTCTGCGATATTTCAGCATAAATTTGCTGCTTAAAATTCGTGGGGATCACTCAGCTCGCGGGGATGACAAGTCCGATTTACGCAACAACGCCACCTGTGCAGGAATGACAAAACACAAACAAAACTACAAATCGACAACTTCAGCGGCTTTTATTAATTCCGTTAAATTAGCTTCTGAGTTTTTAAATCGCGTACTATCATTATCAACTAAAGTTATATGGCCTAATTTTCGATTTGCTCGAGGTGTTTTTAAATAATCACAATTATACGCCCCTGGTAATTTCATCACTTCACCAAGCTCAGGCATGCCACCTATGCAATTATACATCGAGACATTTGCCACAGTATCAGTTGAACCTAAAGCTAAACCAGTAATCGCACGAATGTGATTTTCAAATTGACTAGTCAAAGCCCCATGCATGGTCCAATGACCACTATTATGTACTCGCGGCGCAACTTCATTCGCCAATAATTGTTGGTTAACTTGAAAAAATTCAATCGTCATTACACCGACATAATTTAAATGCATCATGGCTTTTTTTACTAATTCTGTTGCTACTGGAAACATTGGATCAGCTTTTCTTACCTGGGTTTTTTTCAATATGCCATTCTCATGACGATTTTCACAAATATCGTAATAACTTATTTCACCTAACGTATTACGCGCTGCAACGATCGAAACTTCTCTATCATAGTTTATCCATTCTTCAGCAATGAAAAATAATTCCTGCTTATCCTTAAAGTTTGTTATATCTTTTTCACCGCGAATGACATATTGGCCACGACCATCATAACCTAATTTACGCTGTTTAAGGACAAATGGATAACCTAACTGATTCGCTGCATCTTGCAAAGTTGTATAGGAATCCACTGGGTAAAATTGATTAGTTGGTATGTTAAGCTGATTAAATAATTTTTTTTCTGTTAATCGATCCTGAAATACGATGAAACTGTTACTTTTTGGGAGTAATTTATTTTTCGCTTCTATTATACCTAAAAAATCTGCAGAAAAATTTTCATTTTCTATGGTTACGACATCGACATTTGCTAAAAATTCATTGAGTCTGGCATTGTCATTAAATTCACCTTGATAATATTGCGAAACATTTTTTGCCGGGCAAAATTCTTCAGCTGCATATACTGCACTTGAAAAACCTATAGAATGTGCCGCTAAGCAAAGTAAACGTGCTAATTGCCCACCGCCTAAAATTCCAACTCGCAACATTAATCTTTCTCCAAACTTAGATTGTCCATGACAGCTTGAGTCATTTTACTTCGATAATCATGCAAACTGTTTTCAATTTCTTTATATTGGTTGGCTAATATCGCAGCAACAAACAACGCAGCATTTTTAGCACCTGCTTCTCCAATCGCCACAGTGCCAACAGGAATACCTGCAGGCATTTGCACAATAGATAAAAGTGAATCGACGCCATTGAGTGTTTTTGATTTAATCGGCACACCAATCACAGGTAAACTGGTTTTAGCAGCCAACATTCCAGGTAAATGCGCAGCACCTCCGGCTCCGGCAATTATCGCAGCATAACCATTAGCACGAGCTTGCTCTGCAAATTTAAATAATAAATCCGGCGTACGATGAGCGGAGATAATCTGACAGTGATAACTGATATTCAGTTGTTTTAACATCGCTACACACGACTGCATTGTATCCCAGTCTGATTTTGATCCCATCACTACAGCGACTTTAGCGTTATCGGCCATTGTGTTACTCCAATTTAAACTAACAGGAAAGTATTCC
>JBCDIY010000131.1:0-4935 GCA_038748435.1 Pseudomonadota bacterium
GTAAATAGTTTCCGTGAGCAATTTGCTGCATTATCGCAACAAGGCATGGCGCCACTAATTAATGCATTAAAAAAACATAATCAAAGCAATGCTTAGTGTTAGATGATGAAATATTCATTTGAAAAATCGCTGACATTTGATACTGTTCCACAAATAATGGCGAAAGTGGCTCCGCTTTTACAGGCAAATTCAACCATAGATTTTGATTTAACCTCAGTTGCACATATTGATAGTGCTGGTGTGGCATTTCTTCTAGAACTAATTCGTTTAAGTCAGGCTTTAAATCATTCAATTTGCTTTAAGCATTGTCCTGCTAATTTAGTGCGACTAGAAAAAATTTATCAGTTGGAGCCTGTACTAGCCAACTATATAAAATCAACCCATGCGTCTAGAGCAACGGTAGCATGAAAAGGATACTAAATGGATAAACTGTATATTAATGGCAACAAACCGTTGGTTGGAGAGGTCCGTGTTTCAGGTGCTAAAAATGCTGTCTTGCCGATATTAGCAGCAACTTTACTCAGCGATGAACCAATTAATTTATCTAATATTCCCCATTTACATGATGTTACTACTATTATTGAGTTACTCGGTGGTATGGGTGCAAGCATCTTAGTCGACCAACATTTAAATATTCAAATCGATACCAGTGAAATTAACACATTTGAAGCTCCCTATGATTTAGTCAAACAAATGCGAGCTTCTATTTTAGTGTTAGGTCCTTTGTTAGGCCGTTATGGTAAAGCCAAAGTATCATTTCCTGGAGGCTGTGCTATCGGTACGCGACCAGTAAATTTACATTTAAATGGCATGCAGGCTTTAGGCGCAAATATACAAGTTGAAGAAGGCTATATCAAAGCAGAATGTTCTGGTCGATTGCAAGGTGCGGCTATATTAATGGACACGGTGACGGTGACCGGTACCGAAAATATTATTATGGCGGCGGTACTTGCGCAAGGTGATACAGTCATTAAAAATGCTGCACGTGAACCCGAAGTTGTCGATCTATGTAATTTTTTAAATAGTATAGGTGCAAAGATTAAAGGTGCTGGTACCGATACAATAGAAATTCAAGGTGTAGATTCATTAACTGGTGGTAAATATAGAGTATTACCCGATCGTATCGAAGCAGGAACCTATTTAATTGCTGCTGCCTGTACGCGTGGAAAAGTACGCATTAAAGATATTAGTCCGCTTATATTAGAAGGCGTATTGTTAAAATTAGAAGAAGCTGGCGCACAAATCGATACCGGTGATGATTGGGTCCGATTGAATATGAATGATAATCGTCCAAAAGCTATCAATGTCCGTACTGCCCCTTTTCCCGCATTCCCTACCGACATGCAAGCACAAGTGATGGTATTAAATTGTGTTGCCGAGGGTACTGGAACAATCGTTGAAACTATTTTTGAAAATCGATTTATGCATGTACCCGAATTACAGCGTATGGGTGCACAGATAAAATTATCAGGTAATACTGCGATTATCACTGGTATTAGCACTCTACATGCTGCACCAGTAATGGCAACCGATTTACGCGCTTCAGCTTCTTTAGTGTTAGCTGGGCTTGTCGCCGTTGGGCAAACGGTGATTGATCGTATTTATCATATTGATCGGGGTTATGAAACGATTGAAGAAAAATTTTCACTGCTTGGTGCAGATATTCAACGTCGTTCAGGATAAGCTATGATTGGCCGCGATGAGTTAACTGATTTTCTCGATAATTTTTTAAATTGCGGCGCTATCAAAGACTATTGCCCTAATGGTTTGCAAGTTGCAGGAAAAGCCAAAATTAAAAAAATCATGACCGGCGTGACTGCCTGCGAGAAGTTATTACATGCTGCGATTGCTGCAAAGGTCGATGCCATCATCGTACATCATGGTTATTTTTGGAAAAATGAAAATCCATGTATCGTTGGTATGAAAAAGAAACGTTTACAACTTTTGTTAGCCAATGAAATTAACTTATTTGCCTATCATCTGCCTTTAGACGTGCATCCAAAAATCGGTAATAATATTTTATTAGGTAAAAATTTAGCTATTGAAGACATTAAACGGTTAACTGTAGGTGATATCGATGGGCTGGTTTGTCAAGGTAAATTATCTGTACCAATGACAACAATGGCTTTAGCAAAACATATTGAGCAGGTATTAGGCCGACAACCTTTGGTTATCACTGAAAATATGACAAACATTGAAACACTCGCTTGGTGCAGTGGCGCAGGGCAGAATTTTGCTGAGCAAGTCTTTCAAATGAATGTAGATGCTTATATTTCTGGAGAAGTCTCTGAGCAAACAACGCATGTAACTAGAGAATATGGCAAAACCTATTTTGCTGCTGGACATCATGCGACAGAAAAATTCGCCGTCAATAACTTAGGCAATGTATTGCAAGAAAAATTCGCTATCCAGCATGTGTTCAAAGATATTGCGAATCCAGTGTAGAAAAGAGTAGTATGAAAATATTAAATGTAGGTTAAGTATATGATCACAGAAGAATATAACTTTACTCAAATAGAACAGCAAATCCAAAAGTATTGGGACGATTATCAAGTATTCAAAGTGGCAGAAAATTTAAGCCAAGAAAAATTCTATTGCCTGTCGATGTTCCCTTATCCTAGTGGTAATTTGCACATGGGACACGTGCGTAATTATACCATTGGCGATACTATCGCTCGCTATCAACGTATGTTAGGTAAAAATGTTTTACAACCCATGGGTTGGGACGCCTTTGGTTTACCCGCTGAAAATGCAGCGATTGAAAAAGGCGTGCAACCGGCAGAATGGACTTATAAAAATATTAACTATATGCGTAAACAATTTAAACGCTTAGGTTTTGCTTATGATTGGAAGCGTGAATTAGCGACTTGTGACCCAAAATATTATCATTGGGAGCAATGGTTGTTTACCAAAATGTTTGCCAAAGGGTTGGCTTATAAAAAAAATGCTATGGTGAATTGGGACCCGGTAGATAAAACTGTATTAGCGAATGAACAAGTGATCGATGGTCGTGGTTGGCGCTCTGGTGCTTTAGTAGAACGCCGCGAAATTCCACAGTGGTTTTTAAAAATTACCAATTATGCCGATGAATTGCTGGCGGATTTAGAACAATTGCCAGAATGGCCTGAACAAGTTAAAACCATGCAGAAAAATTGGATTGGACGTTCTGAAGGTGTGTTGATTAAATTTGCCGTCAAAGGGCGTAATGATGTATTGGATGTTTTTACCACGCGCGTGGATACACTTTTAGGCTGTACTTATCTGGCGATCGCACCTGAGCATCCTTTAGTCCAAGTTATTTTAAAAAACAGCACCAATGCTAAAAAAATTAATGAATTTGTTAATCAATGTAAGCAAGTCCAAGTCGCAGAAGAAAAAATCGCAACGCAAGAAAAAATTGGTATGGCAACCGGATTAGAAGTCATTCATCCATTGACTGGCAAAACCTTGCCGATATGGATAGCCAATTTTGTATTGCTGGAATATGGCACCGGTGCTGTTATGTCTGTTCCCGCGCATGATACCCGCGATCACCAGTTTGCCAAAAAATATCAATTGCCAATTCAACCTGTGATTAAACCTAAAGATAATAGTGATTGGAATTATGCCGAGCAAGCTTTTATTGATTATGGCGTGCTAATTAATTCAGGTGAATTTAATGACTTAACTTCTGAGCAAGCTTTGGAGACTATCGGCAAAGCTCTAACGAAGCAAGCTAAAGGTTTGGTCAAAACACATTATCGATTGCGCGATTGGGGAATTTCACGCCAGCGTTATTGGGGCGCACCGATTCCGATTATCAACTGCCCGGTTTGTGGCCCTGTAGCAGTACCGGAGCGTGATTTACCGGTAGTTTTACCTGAAGATATTGAAATAAACCCAAACAATGGTTCACCATTGAAGGCTGATGCGAGTTTTTATCGGACCAATTGTCCAAATTGTCGTGAGCCGGCAACGCGTGAGACCGACACCTTTGATACCTTTATGGAATCCTCTTGGTATTACGCACGTTTTGCCTGTGTTAATCAAAATAAAGAAATGTTAGATGACCGAGCAAAATATTGGACGCCAGTTGATTTTTACATTGGTGGAGTAGAGCATGCCATCTTACATTTACTTTATGCGCGCTTTATTCATAAAGTAATGCGCGATGAAGGTTTGCTCAATGATGATGAACCGTTTTTACGTTTATTGACGCAAGGCATGGTATTAAAAAACGGCGCCAAAATGTCTAAATCGAAAAAAAATACCGTTGATCCAAAAGCCTTAATAAATAAATATGGTGCAGATACAGTTCGTTTATTTATTATGTTTGCTGCACCACCTGAGCAATCTTTAGAATGGTCTGATACTGGAGTGGATGGTTGTTTTCGCTTTTTAAAACGCTTATGGCAATGTGCGCATGAGCAACAAACCGTAATCCAAGCGATCAATATTACTAATAAAAAATCAACGGAAATTGCTGAGAATTGGGATCAAGCGTCAGCGCAATTAAAAAATTTACGTCGTCAAGTGCATGTGATTTTAAAGCAAGCGCGTTATGATTATGAACGTCATCAATTCAATACCGTCGTTTCTGGTTGTATGAAATTGACTAATTTAATCACTAAAGAGTTTCCTGAATTAAAACCAAGCCAAGTCACAGAAGAAAATAACTTACGCCAAAGCTGGCTAACAGAAACCATGGGAATATTATTACGCTTATTAGCACCGATAGCCCCGCATATTACCCATTTTTTGTGGCGCGAATTAGAATATAGTGATCATATTCTACAAGCCAAATGGCCCAAGGTAAATGCCGAAGCGTTAAAAACGGAAACCGTCGAAATGGCAGTGCAAATTAATGGTAAACTGCGTGGTACTATTATTAGTGCGGTAGATAGCGATGAAAAAAGCATTCAAACGTTAATTACTGCAGATGCTAAATTTAAAAAA
>JBCDIY010000132.1:0-4931 GCA_038748435.1 Pseudomonadota bacterium
ACCTCGTTTATTTTTTGCCCATAATAATCATTAACCCATAAAAAAATTGCTTTGTCAAATATTGTGCAATAAATGTATTTGTTTGCTTTTAGTGAATTGTTTAAAAAACCTAAAACTTGATTTGAAAGTTTCAAAAAGTAAACTCTTAATTTTAAACTGAGCTGACGCTCACTAATCGCTTAATAACTGTCTCAATTTGCTGAGGTAATTCATGCACTTGAATTGCTGTAGGAAAAGCAAAGCGCAATTTATCTTGACCGCTAAGTTTAAATCTGTCTGGTTGTTGCTGAATAAGCTGAATGATTTTCTTCGGATCGATTTTGGGTTTGGCATCAAATTCAATTACGCCACCTTTAGTGTCAGCTTCAATGCTTTTAATACCGAGTTTTTCTAGCAGCAAGCGCAGATCAGCAATGGCAAATAAGTTTTTTGTCGCTTCAGGCAACAGCCCAAAACGGTCGATCATTTCAACTTGTAGATCTTTTATTTCTGCAGGTGTTAACGTGTTGGAAATGCGTTTGTATAAAATCAAACGTTGATGAATGTCAGCAATATAAATTTCCGGAATATACGCGGGAATTTTTAAATTGAGTTCAACACCACTCTTAAGTGTTTCATCAAGATCAAGATTTTCACCTGCTTGTAAGGCTTTTACTGCACGATCAAGTAAATCCATATACAAACTAAAACCTAACGCTTGAATATGACCACTTTGCTCTTCACCTAGTAATTCCCCGGCGCCACGAATTTCTAAATCATGTGTTGCCAGGATAAATCCAGCACCTAAATCTTCAAATGAAGCGATGGCTTCTAAGCGTTTTTTCGCATCTTTGGTTATTGTTTCTTCAGCAGGTGTTAATAAATAAGCATAAGCTTGATGGTGTGAACGTCCAACCCGGCCACGCAATTGATGCAATTGTGCCAAACCAAATTTATCTGCCCGATCGATAATAATCGTGTTTGCCGTCGGGATGTCGATGCCGCTTTCAATAATGGTTGTACACAGCAAAACATTGTAACGATGATGATAAAAATCCGACATGATGCGTTCCAGTTCACGTTCAGGCATTTGCCCATGGGCAACCGCTAAGCGAACATCCGGTAGTAATTCTTGTAGTTGCAATGCTTGGGCTTGAATCGTCGCGACACTATTATGTAAATAATATACTTGGCCACCACGCATAATTTCTCGTAAAATGGCTTCACGCACAATAGCTTTCTTTTTTTCTTTGACAAAAGTTTTAATGGCTAAACGTTTTGCCGGCGGGGTGGCGATAATCGATAGATCACGAATGCCCGACATGGACATATTCAATGTGCGTGGAATCGGTGTGGCAGTTAAGGTTAAAATATCCACTTCTTCACGCCATTGTTTGATTTTGTCTTTTTGTTTGACACCAAAACGATGTTCTTCATCGACAATCAACAAACCTAAATCAGCAAATTTAATGGTTTTCTGTAATAATTTATGCGTGCCGATGACAATATCAACTTTACCGGCTTGGATATCATCCAGAATGAGCTTGGTTTGTTTTGGGCTTTTAAAGCGTGATAATACTTCGACCTGAATCGGCCAATCGGCAAAGCGGTCAGCAAAATTTTGATAATGCTGTTGTGCGAGTAAGGTTGTTGGCACTAAAATTGCGACTTGTTTGCCACTGCTAACGGCAAGATAAGCCGCACGCATGGCGACTTCGGTTTTACCAAAGCCAACATCACCACAAATTAACCGATCCATACTTTTAGTCGTCGTCATATCTTTTATCAGAGCATTAATAGATTTTTCTTGATCTAGCGTTAATTCAAATGGGAACGAAGATGCAAAAGTGTAATAATCTTCGTCTGGCGCATTAAACACAAAGCCTGTTTTAGCTTCACGTGCTGCATAGAGTTGTAATAATTCTGCGGCGACATCGCGAATTTTCGCCGCTGCTTTACGCTTGGTTTTTTCCCAGTTATCCGTGCCTAGTTTATTTAACGCCACGGTTTCAGTTTGTGCGCCGGTATAACGGCTGATTAAATTTAATGAAGTCACTGGGATGTAAAGTTTATCATTACCGGCATATTCTAATATCAGAAATTCATTGGTTTCTCCATCCAGAGTCAAGATTTTTAAACCTTGATAACGTCCAATACCATATTCGATATGCACGACAGGGGAACCGATTTGCAATTCAGATAAATCGCGAATAATCGCATCGGGATCATGCCATTTGCGTTTTTCGCGGCGACGTTGTAACACAGCATGCTCGCCAAATAATTCGGTTTCAGTAATGACGGCAAGATTTTTACTGGCAATCTGATAGCCATAACTTTGCGGTGCAATGATTAATCCCAGATTTGATTCTGAGTCAATAAAGTTCTGCCAATGATCATATAAATCTGGTGTAATGTCATGTGGTTTTAATAATTCCAATAAAGCTTCACGTCGCCCAGCAGATTCGGTAATTAAGCAAATACGCTTAGGGCTAGTTACTATAAAATCTTTGAGCCGATGTAAAGGGACTTTCGCGCGTCTATCGATAGCTAAATCGATGAGTTTTTCGCAATCGATATTAAACGCTTTCGCATCATCTGCAGTAATTTTAATTTTTTTATAATCACGTAATGCTTGATTAAAATTTTCATAAGTCAAAAACAATTCGTGCGGTGATACTAATGGGCGAGTGATATCGACACGTTTTTGTTCAAAGCGTTCGGTGATTTCTTGCCAAAAATGAGTTGCAGCGGTTTCTAAATCACCGATTTTGACGACAATCGAATTTGCAGGTAAATAGCGACTAAAATCGATCAGTGTATCGTTAGAAAAAAATAGCGGTAAATAATATTCGATGCCTGCGGCATTCATGCCATTAGAAATATCTTGATAAACTGAACAATCCAGTGGATTACCGCGAAATCGACTGCGCCATTGATTGCGGAATTGTTTAATCGATTCTTCAGTGAGAGGAAACTCATTGCCGGGGAGTAAATTGATAGATTGGATTTTTTCTATGGTACGTTGCGTTTCAATATCAAATGTGCGAATGCTGTCGATTTCATTATCAAATAAATCGATACGAAAAGGGTTGATACTTCCCATAGGAAACACATCGATCAATGAACCGCGCACAGAAAATTCGCCTGGCGCATAGACTTGTTCCACTTGGTTATAATTGGTTAACGCTAAGCGCCGTTGGAAATCCACTAAATCCAAGGCATCCCCACAAGCTAAGGAAAAACTCGTTTGACCGATAAATTCAATCGGGGTTAGATAATGCATCAAAGTGCTTAAGGCAGCGATGACGATAGCGTGGTTTAAATGTGGTAATTGATTTAATACTTGTAAACGTGCAGAAATAATTTCTTGATTAGGGGAAAAAATATCATAGGGCAGGGTTTCTCGATCAGGAAAATGCATCACCGGGATATTCGTTTGCTTTAAATAATATTCGATTTCGGTTGTCAATTGTGCCGCAGTGATGTTATCAGCGGTGATAATTATCAATGGCAACTGATGGGTTTGCACATAATCGCAAATCAACCGACTGCTAATCCCAGGTAAAACATTGCCCCAAGTTTGTTTGTTATCAATGGTATTTGGTTCAGGCAGTTGCGCGAGTTTATTCATGATTCATTAGCTTTAATTTTAGTCAGAGTGATTATAGCATTGATTTTTTGTTGGAATAAACTGTTTTAAATGTTTCTTTCATTTTCGCAAAGTGATGCTTTTGAATAATAGATTCTGTCATTCCCGCGAAGGCGGGAATCCATAGGAACTCACGAAAAAATGAGTTATTTCGTATAATATTCTATGCTAGGTAGGTTGGGTTGAGCAAAGCCCAACGAATGTTATTCACAATCTTGATGTCGGGAGCTTACCAAGGAATATTATACAAAAAACTTACGTTTTTATAATCTGTTCTTTGTAATTTTGTCCATCACCGTTCACGACAAAATATGTTAATATCAAAGCTGATTGAAAAACTGAGGATGTATTACTTATGAGATCGATAAAAATACTGATTACGCTTGTGCTGTTGACCTGTTCATGTGCTTTATTTGCTGCGACTAAGCAAATAAAACCGATGCCAGATTACCAAAATGCGACTAAACCTATCATGTTAAAGCCGGGCAGTCGGAATTTCGAAATCACCTTGGAATCGAATTTAGCCACCGGCTATTCTTGGTTTTTAAAAAAGTATAATGCAAATTTAATCAAGCCGGTAACCCACATGTATGTTAAATCTCAGAGTAACAAACTGGGTGCACCCGGTCATGAAGTCTGGACTTTCCAAGTATTACCCGGTGCCTATAAAGTTCCGCAAATGTCCAAAATCAAATTTGTTTTGCTACGCCCATGGGAAAAGAATCAACACCCTGAAACGCGAATATTTACTGTAGTTTTTGCCAGCAAAACACCGATGGGTAAGAAGTAGCGGTTATTAACAGTCCCTATCTTTTGAAAAAGGGGGGGACGTAGCGTATTGCACCAATAAAAAAAATGGCGTCGTATCATTCAACGCAGAACCATCCCCCCTCTTTTTTCAAAAGAGGGGCTAGGGGAGATTTGTCAATATTATGTTGTTCTGATGCCATATGGACACAACAAAAAAATCCCACCTGTCCTCCCTTTTAAAAAAGGGAGGGACGTAGATTATTGTTCCTACAACCATATTCCCATATCAATCCCATCACCCGGTGTTACGCTACGCTGCACACCGGCTACAATCCGAATAAAAAAATAATTAATAAAATCAATTAATTAACTAAAATCTCCTTCTTGTATTTAAATAATCCCTAACAGAAATCTTTCTAATCTGATAATTTATTCGGCACATAAATTATTAATTGCATTTACTTTGACCATAAAAAATGACATAATCTTCAGCTCATATATGTTGTTTATATATCGGAGTAACCCAAGCCATTTAAGCAAGATGAGTTGAATG
>JBCDIY010000133.1:0-4915 GCA_038748435.1 Pseudomonadota bacterium
CGGTGATACTGATTGGAATCAAGTGGGTAATGACACAGATGAAACAGTTGCAATAAACTCTCTTGATACTGCTAAAGATAGCGGTCTAGCTTGGGGTGTGATAGTTGGTTATCAATTTAGCAAACTGTTTGCAGTAGAAGGCAACTTTACTCGCTTTGCTAGAACAACTGTAAATTTAGATCCTTTAACCATTTATCAATTTCCGCCTTATAATCTTAAAGAGTTGTCATTTAAGTCCTCAACAGAGACATATTTATTATTATTTAAAGTCATGGTGCCATTTGCATTTAATAATAATTTAAATTTTATGGTGAACGTCGGCTTTGGTTCTATTCTTCGTTCCGATCCATTGCGAAAGACATCAAGATTAGCACCAAGTTTCGGGGCCGGCTTTAATTATGATATGACTAAACGTGTATTTAGTGAAGTAGGTTTTCAATATACTCCTGGCTTTGGTAGGGCAACTGAGACTCCTTTGATCGATTACATTCCATTTGTTTATTCCATTCATTATAAGTTGGGTTTACGTTTCCCACTTTTTTATGAAACCTAGGAATTAAAAAATTGAAAGCTGAAATGAAAAGGAAAGATTTTGTACTTAAAGCAAAACTGTCCAAGGCTATCCGTTGCCGTGGACAGTGGTGCGTTCAACTATCCATGTTGTTTCCCTCATGCTCATCCTTGAGAGAGGGTTTGTGTATCAATTCCATTTGATACAGTTCTTATTTTAGTCTAAGTGTCTAACAATTAGCAGTAGATGATCACGGAATTTAGTGTGAGAAATCTCTTAGATTCATCAGGTTAGAAAACATATTTAGCACAGGATTTGGCTTGTTTGTGCTTTTTTCTTGAAATCAATCCCATATCGATAATTTTATGTTAACGTTTTTCGAACCTATAACAATCTTTAATCAAAAAATTAGGAAGATGCTAGTTTATTGAAAAGACTAGACAATTACTAAAAAAAGTGTTCCAATATACGATGCAACAGGAGTGCCTAAATACGGCTGAGAAAATGCATATCCGCATTTAATCCTGATGACCTGAACTAGATAATACTAGCGTAGGCAGTTGCAAGTTAGATTCTTCATCGGTTTCGTTGACAGAAATCATTCTAATAGCAAATCCTTCTAGTTCAAGCAATTGCCTGCCAATAAATAACATAACAGAAGATATATCTGGAGAGGCAAATGTTATCAGAACAATGTGAAACAATAACTGTAAATAATATCATTACAGCATTGGGTAAAATTCAAACGTCCAACCCTGTAATACATAACATAACTAATTTCGTTGTCATGCAGTTGACTGCAAATATTTTATTAGCGTTAGGTGCTTCACCTATCATGGCGCATACATTAGAAGAACAGCAAGAAATCGCCAAAATTAGCCAAGCCTTAGTGATCAACATTGGTACTTTAGATCCTACCTGGATTTACAGTATGAATGCAGCGATGAATATCGCTAATCAATACCATAAACCGATTGTATTTGATCCGGTAGGCGCAGGTGCGACAAATCTAAGAACGCAGATCAGTCAAGATTTTTTATTAAACCATAAAATTAGTGTGTTGCGTGGCAATGCAGCAGAAATCATGGCACTTAATAATGAAGTTATTAAGACCAAGGGGGTTGATAGCAGTCATGCAAGTCAAGATGCAATCATCGCAGGGCGATATTTAGCGGAAAAATATAATACTGTCGTTGTCATCTCAGGCAAACAAGATATTATTATCTCGGCTGAAGATACTGTCTTGATTGATAATGGTGATGTCATGATGACTCACGTGACTGGTATGGGATGTAGTGCCACCGCGTTAATCGGTGCGTTTGTTGCGGTTGTAGATGATCCATTTATTGCAGCCACTGCCGCTATGGCAACTCTGGCAATGGCAGCAGAACTCGCTGCTAAAAATAGCGATGGACCAGGTAGTTTTCAAGTAGCATTGTTAGATGCATTATTTCAATTAAAAGCAGCAGATTATGTAAATTTAAAGTTGAATTTATTGGATAAACTGGTCTAATGTCAGCGGTATTTAATTATTCATTTTACTTAATTACCGATAGCCAGCTTTGTTATCCGAAGCGTTTATTAGAGGTAGTAAAAGTTGCAGTTGAGAATGGTGTGGATTGTGTGCAGTATCGAGAGAAACAGCAGCCATTTCATATTAGACGCGAACAAGCTGAGCAATTGAAACAGTTATTAGATCGTTATCGAGTTCCTTTAATTATTAATGATGATGTTAAGTTGGCACAACAAGTTGATGCCACCGGGGTACATTTAGGTCAAACTGATATGTCAGTGACACAAGCAAGAGAGTTACTCGGTACGGAAAAAATTATAGGATTATCTATTGAAAACTTAGATCAAGCGCGAGCGGCAGCAGATCTTGATGTGAACTATTATGGCGTCGGCCCTGTTTTTGCTACAACGACAAAACTAAATGCTGCGCCAGCCATAGGCGTAGAAAAATTATTATTGATTAAAAATATATTACCTAAACCAATCATTGCGATTGGTGGTATTGCTGCGAACGATGTTAAAAAAGTCCTACGGATTGCCGATGGAATTGCCGTCGTATCTGCAGTGATGGCAGCTAGCAATATTGCCCAAGCAACACAACAATTAAAATATGAGCTAACACGATGAAACAAAAAAATTACCATTATGTGTTAACTATTGCTGGTTCAGATAGTTGTGCTGGTGCAGGCATACAAGCGGATTTGAAAACTTTAACTGCGCTAGGTTGCTATGGATTAAATGTAATTACAGCACTGACAGCACAAAATAGTCTAGGCGTGCAATCGATATATGCTATCGACGCGGATTTTGTCCAAGCACAATTAACTTCAATCCAGGCAGATTTTCCAATTACTACAGTAAAAATTGGTATGTTGCATACAGCAGAAATAATCAATGTAATCACCTCAACGCTAGTAAAAATGCAAGTAAAAAATATTATTGTTGATCCAGTGATGGTAGCGAAAGGTGGTGCTAAATTATTAACACCAGAGGCTGTGGCCGCATTAGAATTGCTATTAACTCATGCTTCATTAATTACCCCAAATATAGAAGAAGCAAAATATTTATTACAGATAGACACAATTACAGCAAAAGACATGGTGGAAGTTGCAATGCAACTCAGTCAAAAATTTCGCACTAATGTGTTATTAAAAGGTGGACATTTAATTGAAAAAGATTGTATAGACGTCTTGTATTTATATCAGTTGCAACAATTGCAACGCTTCAAAGCAAAGCGCATAATTACACCGAATAATCATGGTACCGGATGTACTTACGCTTCAGCGATAGCAGCTTTTCTTGCACGTGGTAATAATTTAGAGAGCAGTATTGAACGTGCTAAGGATTATCTAACCGGTGCCTTAATTGCAGGACGTCATTATAAATTTGGTCAAGGTCATGGCCCAGTACTGCATTTTTATAAGCATTGGGAGTAAATAAAATGTTTTTTACGTGTGTGCGTCAGCGAGCACAACTTTTAATAAATGAAATGCTAAAATTACCGTTCATTCAAGCATTAGCTACCGGAGAGTTGGAAGAAAAAAAATTTGTTTATTACTTGCAACAAGATAAATTATTTTTGCAAACTTTTGCGCGCGTATTAGCTTTGCTTGCTGGGCGAGTGCAAGATATGCAAATCGCCAATTTGTTACTCCGCAATGCGCAAACGACGATTACAGAAGAAAATAAACTTTCACAGAATTTATTGCAGCATTATCAAGTCACTGCCGATAAAATCACTGTTAATCCCAGTTGTTTTAACTATGGCAATTTTTTGCTGAAACAAGCAGTTTGTGCACCTACGGCAGAAGCCATGGCAACGGTGCTACCGTGCTTTTGGGTCTATCAACAAGTTGCTAAGAGACTTAAGACACAGGTGGATAAAAACAATCCCTACCGCGCCTGGATTGAACTTTATGCCAGTCATGATTACGCCCACACGGTAGAAATGATAATTAATTGTACAAATGCTTTGGCTAAAGATAAGCCATATGTAACGGTTAATGCGATGGAGCATGCATTTTTTACTGCGATTAAGCTAGAATGGTATTTTTGGCGAGCTGCCTATGTTATTGAAAAATGGTTGATTTGACAAAAAAGATCAAAAATCCTTTGTTTTACTCTTGACCAAAGTCTCCAGCTAAGATAGTCTATCTGTGTTTTTCTCACACAGCAGTATTCATATAGGAGAATCTCATGCTAGAACAAATTGAAAAACCTACAGAATTTGTAAAAGATGGGGCATTCAATTTAGCAGAATGTGTTAAGTATAATTTTAAGAACTATATCTTATCTTTAGATAATACCGATCCAAAAGAGTTACATGAATTATTTGTGTCGCAAGTTGAATCTGTACTTATTGATGAAGTACTAAAGTGGACCGGCGGTAATGAGTGTAAAGCTGCAAAGTATTTAGGCATTGCTAGAGGCACGTTACGTTCTAAACGTAAAAAATATAACTTAGAAAGAAAGCGCGAGCAAGGCTAATGCAAAGTGATTTATTGTTAAATCAATAAATTGCAAATTCTAAGACTTCCCCCAAAACGCAAAAATTATTTCCAGCACAAAATGTTGTTTGTTTGACACTGAAAGCGATTCGCATAATACTCATTAGAGAGAAGTAAAAATGCTTTTTTTTAATATTGTGCAGGCAAAGCATAAATATTCAACGAAAAGTGCAATTGGATTTGATATCACCTTGCACCTCTCTATGACATCCTTTGGACATCAACAATAGATGTCTAGCAATTTTTATAAATAATTAATATTTCTAATTTATAAATTGTTCTTATTGTATGTGATAAATATTTGAATTTTTTATTGTTTTATTATTTTTTTTGAATGGGGATTTAAATTGTTAATTTTTTTTTTTTAAGTTGTCTAGGACTTTAG
>JBCDIY010000134.1:0-4863 GCA_038748435.1 Pseudomonadota bacterium
AAGAAATACTAGAAATACTCCTGCCACGGATAAGACGACAGTTAGAAAACCAACAAGTCCATCTATGGTATACGCGAGATGTGATAAAATACCTGTTAACGACAACACCGGATAGTGATGTTAGAATACTTGAAAAATTAATAAAACAACACTTTAACGCGACAATGGGAGAAAACATAATGAATGCAGGACAACAATTACGTCAAGAGGGTATTGAGCTAGGGATCCAACAAGGTATGAAACAAGGCGTGAAACAAGGCTTAGAAATGATTGCAATAAACCTACTTAAGGAAAAGTTAGATTTGACTTTGATAGCACGCTCAACTGGTTTAAGCAAAGAAAAACTTTTAGCAATCAAACAAAAAATGTCTATAGAACCTTCAGAGTCATCAAACTAGCTGGTTCACCACTAGATTTAGCCTGGTTTACACAATCAGATAAGTTAAATTGATACTATAACTCATTTTGGCTGTAGCAGAAGCATGTCTACAAATATGCTAGAATAAACAATTTATTATAATTAAAAATACCCAATGCGACGATTTATCCTGCTCATATTTTGCTTATTTGGCTTGATCAATTTTGCCACCGCACGCACGATTAATTTGCTAGACGCCTATTATATGGGATTGGGATTTGATGCCACCTACAAAACCGCTTATGCACAATTTTTAGCAGATCGGGAAGCAGCCCCCCAAGCATTAGCTTTATTATTACCACAGCTTACCGCAACAGCGAATTATGGTAAAGAACATGAACGCTTAGAAGATGGGGCTTCTGGTACTTTTGATGCTTATTTATATGCATTAGATGCCAGCCAAACTCTATTTGATTATTCCGCTTTTAGCCAATTAGTTTCTGCCCGAGCGAGTGTTAAACAAGCAGCTTTTACCGTTGCTTTTGCTGAACAAGATTTAATGCTTCGGGTAGCAACCGCTTACTTTGATGTTTTACAGGCCGAGGAAATTTTACAATATGCTAAAGAACAGCGTGATAATTTAAAAAAACAATTAGATATCGTTAAGGAACAATTTAAAGTTAAACATGCCACTATCACCGACGTTAATCAAGCTGAAGGTTTTTATGATATTGCCCGTACGGATTATTTATCTGCATTGAATACCTTATTTGATGTCGAACAAAATCTTAATGAAGTCATCGGTGATAATCATGGCGGCTTAGCTAAGTTAAAACGTCGCTTTCCCTTAGTCAATCCACGACCGATGAATTTATCCATATGGGAACGTAAAGTTGTACGTGATAATCTTTCTATCAATGCAGCGCGCTATGGCATCGATGCAGCCAGGGCGACCATCGAAGTGGAACGCGGTGGTAATTTTCCTGTAGTCAATGCCGTTGCGAATATTACTCGCCAACGTTTACCTAATGCCAGTGTACAATTTGCGATTGCGCAACGCTTTACCAATCGTTCCGCTGGTGTTGCAATTAATTTTCCATTTTTCCAAGGTGGTTTCGTCTTATCTAGAACACGCCAAGCAGAAGCTTTGTACCAACGCTCACTTGCTGAATTTGATAACGCTTATAACGTCAATATCCGTGATGCACGCCAGGCGTTTAACGGCATTGTCATCGGTCGGCGTTTAGTCATTGCTGGATATGAAGCCATTCGTTCCAACACCGACGCTTTGCGTAACACCCAAGAAGGTTACAAAGTCGGCACTGAATCGGTCATCGATGTGATCGTCCAGCAAACTAATTTATTCCAAGCACAAACTCAACTCGCAGATGAGAAATACACTTACCTATTAGATATTATCCGACTAGAATTAGCCGCCGGTTCACTGAGTTTAAAAACTTTAGCGCAAATCAATGCTTATTTGGAACATCCTAAAGGTTATCAATACCATATTCCATTACATCATTACCAAAAACGCTATCGGTTCTATTTATCTAAACACGTACACACGGATTACCGCAAATTACAATTAGAAATGCCAAAGACCTATGAACCGAAAAAAACCTCAGACAAAAAAAGGCAAATTAAAACCCAGCAGGCAAAATCTTCTTACCACGCAAAACCTTATCGGTTAAAGCAATATAAAAAGCAGCACCATGAAGCTACTCAGCATGGTCATATTCAAACTAAGCAAAAGTCTGCAGCACATAAACTCCAACTGCATTTAGAGATGCATGAAGAATCTTAAAAAATTCAACTTAAGTTTTAAGGCGACTTTTTTCTCATAAGTTATTCTAATAGCGAAGATAGTAAAAAATCATTTGAAAACAGTACAAAACTACTTATAGAGTAAGATGTAATTGCCAGTATTTTGCCAATAAAGTCTGATTCGTCGTATACATCAACTAGATAGGCTTTTTACAAAATCGATAAGTGCAATATTGATTTTAGCTAGCTTAGTAAAAATCTTTGGATGCTTTTGCTGGCGTGATATCAACATCAGTGGTTACTTGTTGCATAAAATATCGAAAAGCCGGTAGTAAATCTTCAAAGCAAGTAACTATTTGTACAGCATTTTTAAAAAAATTGCAAAAGAAGTAGCTTTGATTGTACAATTTTAACTCAGTAAATTAATTGTACTATTTTATAATAAGGAACTTATCGCTATTATAAACCCCAGCAACTGCAATTTTTGTGAAATATCACTATACTGAAAAGAATAGAAAAATTATAGTGTTATCATCATGACTGAATTCGACTCGCTGAAAATAAAAGAACTGTTAAGCAACGCCAAAACCTCATTTATCTATGTCGCTATCTTTAGTTGCCTTATTAATATCTTAATGCTGACGGTCCCTCTATATATGTTGCAAATTTTTGACCGCGTACTTGCTAGTCAAAGCTTTGACACATTGCTTTATTTGACCTTGATCGCGATGATCGCTCTGGCCGTTCTCGGCTTATTAGATATAGCACGGTCGCGGATTTTAGTCCGAGTTAGCCGTTGGATAGACAATCGTTTAAGCCCATTTGCTTTGGCGCGCAGTGCCGATGAAACCTTAAGCGGTAGCATGTATGGTTCACAATCGCTCAACGATATTAGTACGATTCGCACCTTTTTAAGCGGCCCAAGCATATTTTCTTTGTTTGATGCGCCTTGGACGCCGTTATATTTACTCGTCATATTCCTGTTACACCCTTTGTTAGGTGGAATTGCCACCATCGGTGCGATCCTTATCTTTTGTCTTGCAGTGGTCAATGAACTCACAACTCGCGGTTTATTGGCCAAGGCCAATACTGAGTATATTAAGAACCAGCAGCGTATCGATAAAACCTTAAATAATGCTGAAGTTATCCAAGCAATGGGCATGATGCCAAATATCGTGCATCAATGGTTTGAACAAAATGAGAAAGTCTTGTCCTTACAAGGTTTGGCCAGTGATAAAGCCGGTATGATTTTGAGCACCAGTAAATTTATTCGCTTGGCTTTACAATTAGGTATTCTCGGCTTAGGTGCTTATTTAGTCGTTGTTGGCGGTATTACGCCTGGGGTCATGATTGCCGCTTCTATCGTCACTTCGCGCGCGCTTGCACCGATCGAGCAATCGATAGGCACGTGGAAGCAAATGAAAGCGGCCAGACGCTCCTATGACAGGCTAAAGCAATACTTAGAAAAAATACCTTACCGCGGTGACAGCATCGAACTACCTAAGCCCAAGGGAAAACTAGCTGTTGAAAATCTCGCTTATATTCCCCCAGGCACACGCAAACCCATCGTTCATGGCATCAATTTTACTCTCAACCCTGGCGAATCTTTAGCATTGATTGGCCCTTCTGGCTCTGGAAAATCCACCTTGGCAAGATTAATGCTAGGCATTTGGCGTCCGTTTAGTGGTGCCGCAAGATTGGATGGCGCCAATGTATTTGAATGGAACCGTGAACAACTAGGGACAAATATTGGCTATTTACCCCAAGATGTTGAATTATTTTATGGCACTATCAAAGAAAATATCGCGCGTATGTCTGCTGGCGATGATGAAAAAGTCATTGCTGCGGCGAAAATGGCTGGAGCCCATGAAATGATACTAAAATTACCTAAAGGCTATGATTTTAATATCGGCGGTTTTACCTTATCAGGAGGTCAAAAACAGCGTATCGCCCTGGCAAGGGTATTTTATGGTGAACCCAAGCTCATCGTTTTAGATGAACCCAATGCCAGTCTTGATCAAGAAGGCGATGAAGCCTTGCACGTTGCCTTAAATAATGCACGCAAAAAAAATATGACGATGGTATTAATTTCGCATCGACCCAATATCGTTAAATTTGCTGATTATATTTGTATCATGGCGCAAGGTAGTATTAAAGATTTTGGTAAACGCGATGAAGTCTTACAACGGTTGCAAAAAGCCGTGCAAGCTACTTCTAAGCCAGCACCCGCTAAATAAAAGGTGAAATTGATGAAGCAGGAAAAAGACGAGCAGGTTTTACATATCGATATTCCTAAAGCACCTCTATCCAGAAAAGTGATTACCTTTGGTCTAATCGTTGTAATATTATTTTTTGGTGGTTTTGCTGCCTGGGCACTGCTGGCACCACTAGAGTCTGCAGCGGTTACTGAAGGTAAAGTGAAAGTCGCAGGTGAACGTCGACTGATACAACACCTTGAAGGCGGTATAGTGCAAGCAATTTTTGTCAAAGACGGCAGCGAAGTTAAAAAAGGCGCGCTGTTGATAAAATTAGATGATGTACAAGCCAAAGTCGCACTCGCGGTTAGAAGAAATGAAGTCAGAGAATTAATGGCAGTGGAAGCACGTCTTATTGCCGAACGTGATCAACAAGTTCAAATTAATTTTCCTAAACGCTTATTAGATAATAAGGACGACCCCAAATTAAACCAAATTATGCGTAGCCAAGAATCAATTTTTACAGCCAAAAAAGAATATATG
>JBCDIY010000135.1:0-4847 GCA_038748435.1 Pseudomonadota bacterium
AGTGAATCTAAAATTTCATCGACTTTTTCGACGGTTAAATTTTCATGATAATCTTTATCAATTTGCATCATTGGCGCCGTTGTACACGCTGCCATGCATTCCACTTCCTTCAAAGTGAATTTACCATCTTTAGTAGTTTGGCCAAAGTCCACAGCCAATTTTTGTTTTAAATGGTCAACGATTTTATCGCAGCCGCGCAACATACAAGAAATATTCGTGCAAACGAATATTTTATGTTTACCGACCGGTTTTAAATCAAACATCGTATAAAAAGTAGCGACTTCAAATACGGCAATTTTCGGCATTTCTAAATAGTCTGCCACTGCTCCGAGTAACTCATCCGACAACCAACCTCCATTGGCTTCTTGCACTAGCAATAAACCAGGAATGACGGCCGATTGTTTTTGCTCGGCAGGGAATTTTGCGACCCAATGGTCAATGCCTTTTTTTACTTCAGCGGTTAATAAATCTTGTTTTTGCATATTTTACATACTCTTAACGATCGACTTCACCAAAAACCACATCCACACTAGATAATATTGCCACGACATCTGCTAGCATATGTCCACGTGACATTTCATCTAATGCAGATAAATTTACAAAACTCGGCGGGCGAATTTTTAACCGATAAGGTTTATTCGCACCATCAGAAATAATATAAACCCCAAATTCACCTTTCGGTGCTTCTACCGCCGCATAGGCTTCGCCTACTGGCGTGCAATAACCTTCGGTAAATAATTTAAAGTGATGGATTAACGCTTCCATACTTTCTTTCATTTCTGTACGCTTTGGCGGAGTAATTTTTTGATTATCTAATAATACCGGCCCTGGATTTTTACGTAACCATTCGACACATTGGCGAATAATATGATTGGATTGGCGCATTTCTTCCATACGCACTAGATAACGATCATAGCAATCACCGTTCGCACCGACAGGGATAGAAAAATCGACCTTATCATAAGCCGCATAAGGTTGTTTTTTACGTAAATCCCACTCAACGCCAGAACCACGCAAATTTGGCCCGGTGAAGCCTAATTCTACTGCACGCTCTGGTGAAACCACACCGATACTCACGGTACGTTGTTTCCAAATACGATTATCGGTTAACAAGCCTTCATATTCTTCAACACATTTAGGAAAACGCTCGGTAAAGTCCCAGATAAAATCTAATAAGGAACCTTGACGATTGGCATTTAATTTTTCTACCGCTTTTTCTTTATGCCATTGCGAAGGCTCGTACTGTGGCATATGATCGGGTAAATCACGACTGACCCCACCTGGACGATAATACGTCGCATGCATGCGCGCACCAGAAACCGCTTCATAACAATCCATTAAATCTTCACGCTCGCGAAATGCATACAGAAATACCGTCATGGCACCGACATCTAGAGCATGTGCGCCTATCCAAAGTAAGTGGTTTAATATACGAGTAATCTCATCGAACATGGTACGAATGTATTTTGCCCGTAGCGGTGGTTCTATACCTAAAAGCTTTTCGATAGCAGAAACATAACCATGCTCATTACACATCATGGAGACATAATCTAATCGATCCATATAGCCGATAGATTGATTAAACGGCTTAGATTCTGCTAATTTCTCGGTCGCGCGATGCAATAAACCAATGTGAGAGTCAGCTCTTTTGATGACTTCACCATCCATCTCTAATACTAAACGTAATACACCGTGAGCAGCTGGATGCTGTGGACCAAAATTCATTGTATAACTTTTAATTTCAGCCATTTTGCTCGTCCTCTTTACTCACCGTATCCGAAGATTTTTTATCTAAATAGCGATTATCTTCACGAATAACTTTTGGTACTAAAGTGCGTGGCTCAATACTCACCGGTTCATAGACAATACGCTTATCTGCAGCGTCATAACGTGGTTCAACCTTACCAATTAAAGGAAAATCTTTACGGAATGGGTGGCCGATAAAACCATAGTCGGTCAAAATGCGGCGTAAATCTGGATGGCCATCAAAAATAATACCGAACAGATCAAATGCCTCACGTTCAAACCAATTCGCTACATTCCATATTTTTACGATCGAAGCTACCTTTGGCGGTTCACCTTCAGCATAAGTACGTACTCTTAATCGCAGGTTGTGTTTTAACGACAACAAATGGATCACTACCGCAAAACGTGGTTTTTCCCATTTAATATCTGTTCTTGCCACATTAGGCATAACCGCACGGCTAAATCCTGTCGTGGTTTTTTCTTCGGTTTGCCATTCACTAACGCCATATTCACTGTAATCGACACCGCATAAATCGAGTAATTGATGAAAGGCAAAGTTTTCTTCATTTTTTAAAATCAAACAACAATCAAACCAATCTTTGGCTGCAACTTCCAAGGTCAATTCACCTATAGCCTGGGTAAGTTGTATTTTTGCTTTATCTGCAAAACGCTCAGCGAGCGCAGTTTCTAGCTGATTTAAACCATTCATCATATTAACGCTCTATTGTCGTAGTTTGTTTAATTTTATTTTGTAATTGGAGAATACCATAAAGTAAGGCTTCTGCCGTTGGTGGACAACCAGGAACATAAACATCCACGGGTACAATACGATCACAACCGCGAGTTACGGCATAAGAATAATGATAATAACCACCACCGTTAGCACAAGAACCCATGGACAAGACCCAACGTGGTTCTGCCATTTGCTCATAAACTTTACGTAGTGCTGGTGCCATTTTATTACATAAGGTGCCGGCTACAATCATGACATCTGACTGTCTGGGGCTTGGACGAAAGATAATTCCAAATCTATCCATATCATAGCGTGCTGCTGCACTATGCATCATTTCTACGGCGCAGCATGCTAGACCAAAGGTCATAGGCCAAATTGAACCACCCCTGGCCCACTGATAAAGTTGTTCCATACTCGTAGTAAAAAAACCTTTATGCTCATGTGCAGCCAAATCTTGTGTTGGTGCGGTACTCGTTTTTGCCATTGAACTCATTGACTTACTCCCATTCTAAGGCACCTTTTTTCCACTCGTAGATAAACCCTATTACTAATATAGCTAAAAATATGCCCATTGCGACCAAACCAAACACACCTATTTTGCGCAACACCACGGCCCAAGGAAAAAAGAAAGCAGTTTCTAAGTCAAAGATAATAAATAAGATCGCAACTAGATAGTAACGCACATCAAACGGCAAGCGTGCATCTTCAAATTCGTTAAAGCCACACTCATAAGCAGAGAGTTTTTCTGGATCAGGTCGATGTGGTCCTAACATGCGTCCCATGGCCATAGGTGCAATACCTATGACGATACCAATAATAATGAATACTAGAATAGGAAAATAATTTTCTAACATTTTGATTATCTCATTTAGGATTTAGGCAAAACGCGCTAGGCGTTGGATAAACCCTGTCTTTTTTAACCTGGTGCCGAAGATCGGACTCGAACCGATACGGCTTGCGCCACCGCCCCCTCAAGACGACGTGTCTACCAATTCCACCACTTCGGCTTTATCACAGCTTAGCTGTTTCGCTAGGCTGCAGACTATTTTTTTGGGTTTGTTGGGCTTCGCTGCCGCTCAACCCAACCTACAAGAAAAAATGACAAATCCTATTTATTCAACAATGCCACTTATGCGAAAATCACAGCATTTAGTTCTTTGCCGGCGCCTGCTGTGGTAAAGCATTTTTCTGCTCGGGGTTTTGCTTTGATGCGTTCGGAGCAACCGGTTGAGTTATACTACTCTTAGGTACGATTAATCCTTTTTGCGCCTTATAATCTTGCGTTGTTAAATAAGTTAGAAACAAGCTGGTGACAAAAAATAAAGCGGCTAACGACGCAGTCAATTTTGTTAAGAAAGAAGTCGAACCTTGACTACCAAAGACCGTTTGTGAAGCACCTGCACCAAATGCCGCCCCAATATCTGCACCTTTACCATGTTGTAGTAAAACTAGGGCGATTAAACTGATACACAGCAGTATATGAAACATTAATAAGAGTTGTTGCATTTACAAATTTCCAAAAATTCTTCAATTTTGAGTGATGCGCCGCCAACGAGCACGCCATCTATGTCTTCCATAGCGAGTATTTCACCAGCATTGGCTGCTTTGACACTTCCGCCATATATTATACGCAAATTGGCCGCTAAATTTCCATTGTTTTTACCAATATATTCACGAATTTGTTGATGAATTTCTTGTGCTTGCGCTGGTGAGGCAGTTTTTCCAGTGCCAATAGCCCATACTGGCTCATAAGCAATAAGCCAATTAGGGGTTGCTGTAGCTTCGATGATGGGCAAATCTAAAACTGCATCCAGCTGGCGTTGTATAACTTCAAGCGCTTGATTTGCTTCACGCTGCGCTAGGGTTTCACCGACGCACAACACAGATTGTAATCCAGCCTGCTGCGCTAAAGTAAATTTTTCTGCAATCATCGCATTCGTTTCTTGATAAACATGGCGACGTTCTGAGTGGCCCAATAGAACATACTTGCAAGCAAAATCTTGTAACATACTTACTGAAACTTCACCGGTAAACGCCCCTGCAGCTTTATCTGCACAGTTTTGTGCTCCCCATTCTAGTGACGAATCCTGCAAAATTTGCTGCATCGCATCGAGATAAACAAAAGCAGGAAAGACTGCAATCTGGCGATTTTCTAGCGGTTGATATTGTTGTTTGAGCTGGTTTGCTAAAGTAATGGCTTGTTGTTTGGATAAATTCATTTTCCAATTGCCAGCAATAAATGTTTTACGCATAGTGAGTTTCCTTTTTTTGCATTTAGTATACCGAAGTTTGATGGATTTTACGAAAAACACATTTTGCTGGATAAATTGACAAATCTCCCCCAACCCCTCTTTTGAAAAAAGAGGGG
>JBCDIY010000136.1:0-4836 GCA_038748435.1 Pseudomonadota bacterium
AAAAATTACTCACTTTTTAAACAATACAGTAGATTAATTTACCAATTGATTATTTATCTGTCAAATTATATTGCTGTGGTTCAGCGTTTCATATGAATTTGTGCTGGCGCATATTCGCTAGATGGGACATGCCAAGTACTACAACCGTTCAAAAACAACACAAATGTAGTCAAAGTAATAATCTTAAATAGCTTATTCGACATGTTTGCAATCTTTTCCTGATGAAGTTGATTAATTATTATTCTATAGGCAAACAATAAAATTGTCATTTCTTTAATTTATTGAGTCATGCTCCTTAAACAAGCCATATCCTGCTTTCCACTATACTTACTTCATCTGTCAAATGAACCACTTAAGTACTAAAAAATGAACAAAATTAGCAAGCAATCGACTACCATCACTATATTATTGATACTAATTTCTCTAGTTGCTTGTAAGCCGGATAACTCGCAGCCCAAAGCCATAACACCAAAACTGGTGAAAACCCTAGTTGTCACCGATGCCAATACCAGCCAATATCGAAGTTATCCTGCCAAAGTCAGCGCTAGTCAGAAAGTTAACCTGTCGTTTGAAGTACCAGGCAGACTAATCGAATTACCTGCCAAAGAAGGCAAAGAGTTTAAAAAAGGCGAATTATTAGCGAAATTAGACCCACGTGACTATCAAATTCAAGTGGATAAAGAACTAGCGAAATACGAACATGCGCGCATCACTTATGAAAGATATAAAATTTTGTTACCAAGTAATGCGGTTTCTCGCGCGCAATATGATGAAAAAAGATCTATGGCCTTGCTAGCCAAAGCTAACTTAGAAGACGCAGAGAAATCTTTAAAAGACACAGAACTGTATGCCCCTTTTTCCGGCATTGTTGCTAAACGTTATGTAGAAAATTACCAATATGTCCAAGCACGACAAAAAATTCTCAGTTTACAGGACATATCTGACATTGAAATCATTATTAATATTCCCGAACAAGATATTTCTCGTGCTGATGATATCGAGTCACTTTCAGAAGGGAAAAAGACGGGTCAAGTCGTTGGTGTTGCCACTTTTCCCGCATTACCTGGGCGCGAATTTCCAGTGCGTGTTAAAGAAGTTAAAACTGAAGCGGACATTAATACGCAAACTTACCAAGTCACTTTAATTATGCCATTACCAGAAAAAAGCATCATTTTGCCAGGCATGACTGCAGCGGTAAAAATTAAATTTGGCAAAAGCAAAGAGACTAGTTTTAACATTCCTATCGAAGCGGTGAGTACTGATGCCCAAGGCAAACAATTCGTCTGGCTAGTTGATCCAAAAACTTCACGAGTAAAAAAACAAATGATCGAATTAGGCCAAGCCACTGGAAATACTGTCGTTGTTGAAAAAGGCTTAGAAAATGGTGACCGCATTGTAGTTGCCGGTGTTGCTTATTTAGAACCTAACATGGCAGTTAAAGTATTACAAGGAAAAATCGGAACACAGTAAAGTGAATATTGCAGAATTAGCAATCCGAAAAAAAGTCGTCACGCTTTTTTTGGTAATTTTAATCATTGCCGGCGGCGTTTTTGCTTATCAAAGTATGGGACGACTCGAAGATCCAGAGTATACTATTAAAGAAGCTCTAGTCATCACCTATTATCCTGGCGCTAGTGCAACTCAAGTTGAACAAGAAGTTACAGAAAAAATCGAACGTGCAATACAACAATTGCCACAATTAAAACGCGTCACATCACTTTCTAAAGCCAATGTTTCCATTGTGACTGTAGTCATTAAAGATAAGTATACTAAATATGATTTACCTCAAGTCTGGGATGAGCTACGGCGAAAAATAAACGATGTGCAATCACAACTGCCACCGGGAGCACTTAAGTCAACCGTGGAAGATGATTATAGTGATGTTTATGGAATTTTACTTGCCGTAACCGGTAAAGGCTTTAGTTATAAGGAATTAGAAGACTATGCTGATTTTCTTAAACGTGAATTATTACTCGTACCCGATGTTGCTAAAGTAAATATCGACGGGATTCAGCGCCAACAAGTTTATGTAGAAATCTCGCGTGAACGCATGGCACAACTTGGCATCAGTATGGATGAAATTTATCAAACCTTGCGCGAGCAAAATTTGATTTCACCGGCGGGCAGTGTCCGCGTTGGTGATGAATATATAAAAATTCGCCCGACAGGAAATTTTAAAAACGTTGAAGAAATTGGCGATTTATTAATTCGTGGTAAAACTGGCAAGGATTTAATTTATTTAAAAGATATTGCGAAAATTGTCCGTACCTACCAAACACCACCAAATCGAATTACTCGCTTTAATGGTCAACCCGCCTATGTATTAGGTGTATCTATCGTTTCTGGTGGTAATGTTGTCAGTATGGGCAAAGCGATCAAAGCACGGTTAAAACAATTAGAGCCATTATCGCCTCTTGGTATGAAAGTACACGTCATTACTTTTCAATCGGATAAAGTCACTCAAGCAATCGATGGATTTATCATAAGTCTAATCGAAGCACTCATTATTGTCCTAGTCGTGTTAATGTTATTTATGGGATTTCGCAGTGGCATCATCATTGGCTTATCACTCTTAATCACTGTGCTCGGTAGTTTTATTTTCATGAAGCTTTGGGGCATTAATTTAGAGCGTATTTCTTTAGGTGCTTTGATCATTGCATTAGGCATGTTAGTCGATAATGCCATTGTCATTAATGAAGGTTTGTTAATTCGTATCAATCGCGGCATGGACAAGATCAAAGCGGCAAAAGAAGTCGTCAACCAAAATGCTGTACCGCTGTTAGGTGCAACTATCATCGCAATTTTAGCTTTTGCGGCGATCGGGCTTTCGCAAGATAACACCGGTGAATACACACGCTCGTTATTTCAAGTGATTTTAATTTCATTGCTATTAAGCTGGTTAGTTGGTGTTACGGTCACACCGTTATTATGCACCATGATGTTAAAACCGCAAAATGCAGCTAGTCAATCGCAGAGCGATCCCTATCAAGGATTCATCTTTATTTTTTATAAAAACTTTCTCAATCTATGTTTGCGATTTCGTTACATCACCGTTGGTGTGTTATTAGCTTTATTAGCTTCAGCGATTTATGCGTTTGGCTTATTAGAAGAAAGTTTTTTTCCTGAATCCACGACCCCGCAAATCCTCGTGCATTATTGGATGCCTGAAGGCACTGATATTCGCAGGACAAGTACGGACATGAAAAAATTAGAAAAATTTATTCAGCAACAACCGGGCGTTGACTCTGTTGCATCGTTTATCGGCAGTGGCGCACCCCGGTTTGTATTAACCTATTCGCCAGAAAAAGCTTATACCAGTTATGGCGTTATGTTAGTGAATATCGATGATTATCGCAACATCGATAAAGTTGTGCCGAAAATCCAAAATTATGCTGATAATAACTTTATCGATGCGCAAACCAAAATTCGCAAAATTATTTTAGGGCCGGGTAAAGAAGATACGATTGAAGTACGCTTTAGTGGACCAAATAAATCTGTATTACGGCGTTTAGCAAACGAAGCCAAATCCATCATGACTGCCGATGGCGGTGCCGTGGCGATTAAAGATGATTGGCGCGAACGCACGAAAATTATTAAACCGGTACTGGCTGAAAGCCAAGCGAAAAATGCAGGGATTACTAAAGCTCAAGTCGATGACGCCATACAAATGACGTTTAGTGGTAAAGCTGTAGGAGTTTATCGTGAATCCGATAAATTATTACCGATATTATCCATCGCACCCCCAAGTGAACGCATGGATGTTGATAATATTAAAAACGTACAAATCTGGAGTCCGGCTGCCAATAAAATGATTCCTCTGCGCCAAGTCATTAATAATTTTACAACGACTTGGGAGGATGCCATTGTACAACGACGAAATCGCATCCGCACCATTACCGCCAAAGCGACGCAGAAGTCTGGCAATGCCAGTGTAGTTTTAGCCAGAATTAAACCAAAAATCGATGCCATCGCTTTACCGCCTGGCTATACACGCGAATGGGGTGGCGAATACGAAGATTCGCAAGACGCACAAAAAGCATTATTTAAAAATATTCCCGTGACCATCGTTTTAATGAGTTTGATTTTAGTCATGTTGTTTAATGCCGTGCGTCAACCGTTAATTATTATTTTAACGGTACCGCTGGCGATTATCGGTGTCAGTTTTGGTTTATTAGCAACCGGACAATCGTTTGGTTTTATGGCGTTACTCGGTTTTTTAAGTTTATCCGGCATGTTAATAAAAAATTCCATCGTCTTGATCGATGAAATCGATATGGAAATTGCTAAAGGCACAGAAAAATATCAAGCCATTTTAGCTGCCAGTATTAGTCGATTACGTCCAGTAGCGATGGCAGCAGTCACTACGGTTTTAGGGATGATTCCATTACTCTTCGATGCATTTTTCATTGCCATGGCGGTCACTATTATGGCAGGGCTAACCTTCGCGACAATTTTGACACTGATTTTTGTGCCAGTATTATATTCGATTATGTTTCGCATAAAGCAACAAGTAGGAAGTAGTTAGGTGTAACAAAACAATGGGCAATATACAAAATGTAGGTTGGGTTGAGCAGCAGCGAAGCCCAACAAACCAAAAAATGTAGCCTTGATTGAGCGGCAGTGAAATCAAGGTTTATAAATATTATTACGCAATATATCGTTTCACTCGTTCAATACTACGATTATTTTCCTTTTTCCGGTGTTTCGCTATCGCTGCACACCGGTGACGAATACTGAATAATACAACCAATTTTTTATTTATTGGCACGAAAATCCACGTCCTTACCTTTTTTAAAAGATATTACTACATATTGACACTCTATTATTTCTGTGGAT
>JBCDIY010000137.1:0-4778 GCA_038748435.1 Pseudomonadota bacterium
AAGCTCGCTCAAAATTGTCGTTTACTTATGGTAAACTGCGGTTTTCATCTCGATTAAACGCTTTGTGTAAGCCCTGATATCAGTTTAAGAGAAAAAACAGTCTAATTTGGAGTAATTTTGACAGATTTCAAACACTTATATATTAAAACTAATGGTTGTCAGATGAATGACTATGATTCTGCACGCATGGTGGACCTATTAAAACATCATTACAGTAATTTGACGCAAACTGAGGATCCAGCAAATGCAGATATCTTTATTCTGAACACCTGTTCAGTCCGTGAGAAAGCTCAAGAGAAAGTATTTTCAGCATTGGGCAAATGGCGTGGTTTTAAAGAGAAGAATCCAGATATCATTATTGGCGTTGGTGGTTGTGTTGCCAGTCAAGAGGGTGCAGCTATTTTGCGTCGTGCACCTTATGTTGATGTTGTCTTTGGTCCACAAACGCTGCATCGACTCCCAGAAATGATTGCTGAAGTTAAGACGAAAAAAAAGCCGCAAGTGGATATCAGTTTTCCTGAAATTGAAAAGTTTGATAAATTACCGCAACCGGTTGCAGATAAAGTGACTGCATTTGTATCGATTATGGAAGGTTGTAGTAAATATTGTAGCTTTTGTGTTGTGCCATATACTCGTGGCGAAGAGATCAGCCGTCCATTTGACGATGTGTTAGCTGAAGTCTATCAACTTGCAGAACAAGGTGTGAAAGAAGTGACGTTATTAGGACAAAACGTTAATGATTACCAGAGTCAAACCCATAGCGGTCAAGCTGCAGATTTGGCGTTGTTGATCGATTATATCGCAGTCATTGACGGCATTGAACGCATTCGCTTTACGACCTCACATCCATTGGCATTTTCAGCCAGCTTAATTGAAGCTTATGCGCGTATTCCTAAACTTGCCAATCATTTACATTTGCCAGTGCAAAGTGGTTCGGACAGGATTTTAGCGTTGATGAAACGCGGTTATACCGCTTTGGAATTCAAATCAAAAATTCGTAAGTTACGTCAGGTACGGCCAGATATCAGTATTTCTTCAGATTTTATTATCGGTTTTCCTGGAGAAACCCAAGCAGATTTTCAAGCGACCATGGATTTAGTGAACGAAATCGGTTTTGATCACTCATTCAGTTTTATTTACAGTAAGCGTCCGGGAACGCCGGCAGCCAGTCTACCTGATGATGTTACGCCAGAAGTTAAAAAACAGCGGTTAAACATTTTACAAACGCGCATTAATCAGCAGTCTTTGCGTATTAGTATGTCGATGGTAGGAACGAAACAAAAGGTATTAGTAACCGGGGTTGCCAAAAAAGATTCGCAACAAATTTCTGGCCGCACGGAAAATAACCGTGTGGTGAATTTTACCGGCGACAAGGCTTTGATCGGTAAAATCGTTGATGTGATGATTACCGAGGCATTACCTAATTCACTTCGAGGCGAGGTGATTGTCTAATTCAAAGGATACAAATTGAAGTTAATGCCCAGTTCAGCTAAGATCAAATATAAAGAAGGAGATACCGGCTAATTTGAACACAACCACCCTATCACAGATAGAATTAACACCCGAAGACAACCAACGTCTTATGAGTTTATGTGGCCAAAATCACGAGCACATCAAACAAATTGAAAAGCAATTAGGTGTGAGCATTTCTAATCGCGGTCATCAGTTTAATATCAAAGGCTTACCTGCAGACATTGACCAAGCTGGACGTATGTTACAAAAGCTTTATCAAGCGACAGCGAAAGGTAAGTGGTTAACGCCTGCCAAGGTACATTTAATCTTGCAAGATGGTGAGCTCGAGATTATGTCCAAAGATAAGCCAGGTTCCAAATCAAGTGGGGAAATCAGTTTTCAAACTAAAGCCGGAGTTATTCGTGGCCATACAGCCAATCAAAGGCAATATTTGAACAATATTCAACGTTATGACATTAATTTTGCTGTTGGCCCAGCAGGCACCGGCAAAACCTTTCTCGCCGTTGCCAGTGCTGTTTATGCGCTTGAACGAGAAATTGTCAAACGAGTCATTTTAGTTAGGCCAGCAGTTGAAGCTGGAGAGCGCTTAGGCTTTCTGCCTGGTGATTTGACCCAAAAAATTGAACCTTATCTGCGCCCCTTATACGATGCTTTATTTGAAATGTTGGGTTTTGAGCGAGTTTATCGTTACATGGAACAAAATATTATTGAATTGGCGCCATTGGCTTATATGCGTGGCAGGACTTTGAATGAATCTTTCATTATTTTAGATGAAGCGCAAAATACCACGACAGAACAAATGAAAATGTTTCTGACTCGCATTGGGTTTGGGTCTAAAGCCATTATTACTGGCGATATCACACAAATTGATTTACCTAAAGATAAAAAGTCGGGTTTAGTCGAAAGTGTGGAAGTATTGCGTGACATCGATGCGATTTGCTTTACTCATTTTAATGCCAAAGATGTCGTGCGGCATAATCTAGTCCAACGTATCATCGAAGCTTATGAAAAATTTTTTCACCAAGGCAAAGAGTCTGATCAATGAGTTATGAAGTAGCAATTCAAAATATCACTCAAGATAATAACGTACCAACAACAGAAATGTTGCAAAGATGGGTGCGACAAACATTGCCAGACACTTTGACTCAGGTTGATTTGACCATAAGAATTGTTGCTGAGAAAGAAGCACGGGCCTTGAATAGACAATATCGCCAAAAAGACTATGCAACTAATGTGTTATCTTTTGCTTACGAACACGATACCAAAGAGTTAAGCGGCGATATCGTTTTATGCGCAAGCGTTATTAGCGCACAAGCCGAACAGCAAAACATTAATCCAGAGCATCACTGGGCACATTTAGTCGTGCATGGATTACTGCATTTATTGGGCCATGATCATGATACCGAAAACCAAGCTGATATCATGCAGCAAATGGAAATAGATATTCTACAACAATTAAATTATCCAAATCCGTATCGAGAGGAAACTATCTGATGTCAGACGAGTCACACAGCCCAAGTCAAAGCGTGCAACGCACTTGGTTAGAGCGTTTAAGTCAAGCGCTAATCCGTGAACCGCAAGATCGTGGTCAATTAGTCGAAGTTTTAAGAGAAGCTGAGCATAAACAAATTTTAGATGCCGAATCGTTACAAATGATAGAAGGCGTGTTACAAGTGTCTGAGCTACATGTTCGCGATGTCATGGTGCCGCGGACACAGATGATTGTCATCGATCACGATGCTAGCTTGCAGCAAATTTTACCTATTGTGATTAAATCCGGACATTCACGCTTTCCGGTTATAGGTAATGAACGCGATGAAATTCGCGGTATCATGTTGGCTAAAGATTTATTGCAATTCGCATTTGCTGAAAATGGCAAAACCTTTAAACTCAAAGAGATTTTACGTCCAGTCTTATTTATTCCAGAGAGCAAACGCCTAGATGTATTGCTGCGTGAATTTCGTTTAAATCATAATCATATGGCGATTGTTGTTGATGAATATGGTGGCATTGCTGGTTTGGCAACGATAGAAGATGTATTAGAACAAATCGTCGGAGATATCGAAGACGAATATGATATTGATGAAGATAATTTTATTCGCCAAGTTAACGAAAATACTTATATGGTCAGTGCATTAACGCCTATTGAAGATTTCAACGAATATTTTAACGATAAGTTAAGCAATGAAGAGTTTGATACCATCGGTGGTTTAATTGTCAATCATTTCGGTTATTTACCGAAACGTGCAGAGTCGATTCAATTTGCTAAATATCAAGTGAAAATTATCAATGCAGATACACGGCGTATTCGCTTAATGCAATTTCAACTGTGATAGAATAGTCTTGGGACTTATGCAAAATCTGTTGGGCTTTTTTAGCCATGCAACATAACTTTGTGTAAATTAAAAAATTTACCCAGATTAAGAAAAAGGACTTTATGCAAATTTCAACTGCCTTAGAAGCCATGAATCCAGAAACAGCTAAAGTAAATTATGCGCAATACATTAAAGATGCGCTTGCCTTATTCAGCGGTGCAATCACACCACTTAGTTTTGCACCGATGAATTTTTGGTGGTTGGCGTTTGTCACACCAGGTTTATTATTTTATTGCTTACAAGCAACGAGTTACAAACGTGCTTTTTGGCGCGGCTATCTTTTTGGATTAGCCAATTTTTTAGTTGGTGTCTCTTGGGTGTATGTGAGTATTCACGTTTTTGGTAATGTAAACGTATTCATCGCTGGTACCATTACACTATTGTTTGTCGCGGTATTGGCCTTGTATCCCGGCATCATGTGTTATGCGTTTCAACGTTTATTTAAACGCTCAAAATTAGTAGTTGCAGTGTTAGGTTTTGCCGTAATCTGGGCGTTATTCGCTTGGTTACGCAGTAGCTTATTCTCAGGTTTTCCTTGGAACTTACTTGCCTATAGTCAAGTAGATTCACCGCTTGCGGGCTTTATCCCTTTACTCGGAAGTTACGGTTTAATTTTTCTTCTGGTACTCATGAGTAGCGGTTTAGTCATCTTTATTCAAGCGATATTTAAAAAACAAATCTTACCTTTAGTTATTGTACCATTGGCCTGGGCGATTATTTTGTTTAGCGGCTTTGCTTTAGGGCAAATCGCTTGGACCCAAGCTAAACCAACAGCGTTAAGTGTAGCGTTAATGCAAGGCAATATTCCACAATCGATAAAATGGGATCCGAAACGTGCTATTTCTATCATTAAAACCTATGTGAATATCACTAGTGACTATTGGCAAAAAAACGTGATTGTTTGGCCAGAAGCAGCAATTCCCATCCCAC
>JBCDIY010000138.1:0-4757 GCA_038748435.1 Pseudomonadota bacterium
CGATTATTCAACAAAATGAAACCCTAAAAAATTTAGTCGAAGGAAAATGGCTTATAATTAAAGTGATTTCACCCGTATGAATATAAAGGATCATTGTGTCGGTCTACCAGCGTGCCAAAGAGATTATCAACTTAAACCGCGATACGATTTGGGTCGTGTTTGTTTATGCTGCTGCGATCGCCTTACTCTCTTTGATTATTCCAATAGCTGCGCAGTCACTAGTAAATGTCGTATCATTCGGGACTTTACTGCAGCCTGTAGTTGTTTTGACCGTAATAGTTTTTGCTGTGTTAACCGTCGTAGCAGGGATGCGGATTGCTCAGGCAATCGTCGTCGAAACTATACAACAGCGAATGTTTGCGCAAATTGGCATTAAATTAGCAAAAATACTGCCCGAAAGCCAAGTTAAAAATTTTGATGAATACCGTGTCTCAGAACTCGTTAATCGTTTTTTTGAAGTGCAAACTATACAAAAAGCCTTAGCTATATTGTTAGTTACTGGTATTGAAATTTCATTATTAGCGGTTTTTAGTATGGTATTAATTGCTTTTTATCATCCGCTTTTACTTGCATTTGATATTGTCCTAGTTATTTCACTGTTTATCGCTTTATGGTTACCTTGGAAAAAAGCCTTACATTTTGCCATTGAAGAATGTGCTGCAAAACATGAATTTGCTGCTTGGTTGGAGGAAATCGTCCACAATATCTTTTTATTTAAAATGCAAAATCATCAAAACTATTCCTTGAGTGTTGCTGATGAAAGAATATCTACTTATCTGGTTGCTAGAAAAAAACACTTTAAAAATATTTTAAAACATCTGTTTGGCATTAATATCATCTATGTGGTTGCCAACGCAGCTTTATTAGGTATCGGTGGTTATTTGGTAATTAAAGAACAGCTATCCTTAGGCCAATTTGTTGCTTCCGAGTTGATCATTAATGCTTTGCTCTATGGATTTGTGCGCTTTAGTTTTTATTTAGAAGACCTTTATGATCTATTAGCAGCATGTTTTAAGCTAGGTAATTTAATGAGTTTGCCACTAGAAAAACCTGGAACGATTGCAAAAACACATTTAACCGCTATTGAAGCCAAATTAAGTTTGCCACCAAAAATTGAAGCTAAAAAAATAAGTTATTTAACAAATAAAAATACCGTACTATTTCAAGGCTTAAATTTTGCTGTTAATGCTGGCAAAACTCTAGTGGTTCAAGGGAATAAAGGCACAGGGAAAAGTTTACTTGTTGATATACTTTTGGGCTTTCGTCTTGTGAAAACCGGTTCTATTCAGATCAATGGTATTCCAGTACAAGAATATAACTTAGTCGATATAAGAAAATATGCTGCATTAGTTCGACATATAGAATTATTCTCCGGCAGTATATTCGATAATTTAGTCATGCATCGAGCTGATATTGCCATAGAAACGATACACAAATATTTAAACGAGTTTCAACTGACTAAAACCATTGAAGTTTTACCTGATGGTTTAGATACCTTTATCTCTGGTAGTCAGATGACCATGTCGACCATTGAACTGAAAAAATTAATGTTTATTCGCGCAGTATTAACCCAACCTAGCTTTTTGGTTATAGATGCAACCTTAGATGATTTGCCTGCTGTCGATTTAGATATCTTTTTGCCATACTTAAAACAGTATCCTGGAACAAAAATCATAACGACGCGACGCCAAGATATTGCGAGTTTTTTTGAAAGTGTTTTACAACTATGAGTGATACCAATAACCCTAATTGTTTTAAATTAATTTCTCCCCATCCACGTATCAGACGCTTGGCTAAGTCGTTAATTTTTTTATTTATATTTTTTATTCTTGCACTTGCATTCATTCCTTGGCAACAAACTGCAGAAGGTAGTGGTAAAGTTGTGGCGTTATCACCAAATGAAAGAGAGCAAAATATTAGTGCACCAGTCGAAGGACGGCTTGGCAAATGGTATGTGCACGATGGTAGTTACGTCAAAGCAGGTGATCCAATTGTAGAATTGCTTGATAACGACCCCGATTTATTGAAACGCCTACAAATTGAAAAAAAAGCGATTCAACTTAGGCTTGATGCCGTGCAGCGAGCAGCAAAAACTGCATTAATTAATGTTGAAAGACAAAAAAAATTGTTTAATGAAGGCATTAGCTCACGGCGAAAATTCGAACAAGCCCAATTTGAATTTATCAGCTATCAAAACGAAATTGCCAAAGCGCAAGTCGAAATGACAAAAATCAATGTGCGTATTGCTCGTCAAGAAACCCAATTAGTTAAAGCCCCTCTCGATGGCACAATTATTCGGCGCATGGCAGGACAAGAAAGTGTTTTAGTTAAACAAGGTGATATTCTTGCTGTTTTAGTCCCCGATACTAAATCACGTGCCGTTGCACTTTGGCTAGATGGTAATGATATTCCATTAATCAAGCAAGATCAACCGGTTAGATTACAGTTCGAGGGCTGGCCAGCAATTCAGTTTAGTGGTTGGCCTTCGGTGGCTGTGGGCACTTTTGGTGGCAAGGTTGCCCTTATCGATCCCACAGATAATGGTCGTGGTCAATTTAGAATTTTGGTTGTACCTGATAACCCTGAGAAATGGCCTAGCAAAGAATATTTGCGCCAAGGTGTCCGTGCCAATGGTTGGGTATTGTTGGATCGGGTGCAGTTATGGTTTGAACTTTGGCGTCGTTTTAATGGTTTTCCACCGACAGTGACACCACCTGAGCCGCAACTTATGCAGGCGAGTCAATGAATTTTTAACGCGACTATTGTTTCTTAATCATACCTAATAGCCAATAGCCGCGTTAAGTTTTATTCCTCTAATAAAATACGGCATTCTGTTAATAATTCTGTTTCAGCTACTTCATGATCGAAATTATGATAACAGAAAATGCATGGGAAATTACCTAGTTGATAGTCGGTATTAGGTAACCACTCTCTATACATCGGATATATCGTGTCAGCTATCTTGTCACGCGAACCTTGATGTATTGCAACTGCATAATTTCCTGCAGGCAAGAATTTTTCGATAACTTTATCACTCAATTTGAAGTTTTCCGGCACCTTTATCCCTAAATCAAAGCGAAATTCACTTGGCGGAGTATTTTTAGGATCATCATAAGCAATACCAAATGCTTCACCTGGCTTCGGTTTCAAATCAATTGGCTGGGCTTTTGCCCAACTAATCAGTTTATTGACACTCTCACCAACTAATTTAGGATCGCCTTTATGTTCCATAACTGCTAATTTTATTTGTGGGAATTTTTTTACTTCAATTTTCATATTTATTTCACCTTGTTTAGGCAAACAATACGGAGAAGTTTCCCAATAATGCCAATCGTTGGTTTTCCGAAATTGACTCGGACTCAAGCCGCAAAGCTGTTTGAACGCACGGCTGAATACTTCATGAGAATTAAAACCCGCATTGAATGCAATGTTAACGATAGATTCATCTTTACTCACAATCAATTGATGCGCTGCACGCTTTAAACGTAACCAGCGAATATATTGTTGTAAAGATAATCCAGTAAATGCTGTAAATAAGCGATGAAAGTGGAACTTTGATAAACAACATATCTCACTTAACTGTTCTAGCGATAGTCCTTCATCTAGGTGCTCACCGATAAAGGCTATAACTTTTTGTAATCTTTGCGGATAGTTCATTTCAACTCACTTGCATATTTTCACTTAATGACCTAAACAATAGTACTCACTTCAAACTGAATTTACTTGATGTTTTTTGCTTAAATAGTCAAGTAAAAATTTTCATGATATTGATTTTACAAAATTGATGTAAGCACTTAAATTGAATTCATTTATTCTGTCCTTAAGTGTAATCATATAGCAGCTTTTTTTAGTTTGAACAATTTTACTTTCAAGGATTTTTAATAACCCTAAATCAACACTATCTTTAACATAAGCAGCATGTGTGACTAATAACCCCATACCACTAATTGCTGCTTGTATGGCTTGGGTTGTGCTTGGAAATAAATACACATTTACTTTTGATGGCTCTGCCAGCTTATTTTCCTTACACCAATTTTTCCAGTCTTGACTTCTTAGTGTGGCATCAACATAAAGTATGGGTAATTTAGCAATTAACTTTGACAATGCAGCCTGATTGATTTTTTGACTTATTAAGCTGGGTTTTACTACTAATACCAATTCTTCATCCCATAATTTAATACAAGTATAATTACTCTTGGCAGGTGATTGTATTTGAGATGTTATAATCATATCAATTTCATTTCGATCCAAGGCTTCATATAGAGGATATTGGGTGGTAGATATATTAACTTTGATATCAGAGTATTTTTTTTGGAATTGAGGTAAATGTGGAATCAGCCAATGTAACGCTAGTGAATTTATTAAATTAATATTTATCCAATTTGCCATGTGATTTATATTCATGGTGGCAAGATTAATTTGATTAACTGCTGCTTCAATATCTATTAAGTACTGCTTGCCAATTTTAGTTAATTTAACATAATTTGTACTTCTCTCTAGAATTTTACATCCTAAAAAGGACTCTAATTGTTTAATCGCTTGGCTAACCGCTGAATGTGTTAAACATAACTCCATTGCTGCTTTAGAAAAGCTTAAATGGTTAGCCACAGCGATGAAAATTGGCAAAGTTTTGAGTGGTGGTAATTTAAATTTCATTTGTTAGTGTTTCTTACAAAGAAGTTAAAAATTATTGCTTTAAAAAACCATTATTATTGCTTATATTAGCAAAATATTAAGTGTTTAAGTTAATATTATGC
>JBCDIY010000139.1:0-4729 GCA_038748435.1 Pseudomonadota bacterium
ATCAAGCCAGGCCAAATCATTCTTTTCATGTTGCTTTGCCTTGTAATTTTTTAATCACCGGTAGTAATTTTTGTTGCCAGACTTGATGTGTCAATGGGCCGATATATTTATAGCGAATAATCCCCTGCTTATCGATAACAAAAGTTTCTGGTGTACCGTAAACCCCCCAATTAATAGCAGTTTTACCAGTTCTATCAAAGGCAATTACGCTATAGGGATTACCACGTTGCTGCAACCAATTTAACGCATTTTGTCGATTGTCTTTATAATCCAAACCAATCAGCATGACTTGATGTTGATTGGCAATATCAACCAACACGGGATGTTCCAGTAAACAAGTTTCACACCAACTAGCCCAAACGTTTAATAAACTTACATGGCCTATGAAAACTTTGCGTTTGATGATTTGTGTAGGGTCATTTAAGCTTGGCAAATTGATAGCGGGTGCTGGTTGATTGATTAAAGCTGAGGGTAAACGTCGCGGATTTAAATGTAAACCATACCAAAAAAAATAGGCTAGCAATAAAAATATACCTAAAGGCAACAAGCGTTTAAAGATTCGCATAGGTACGCCTCCGTTCATACAATGCGACTAAACCACCTAACAACATCACTAAACCACCATACCAGATCCAACGCACTCCCGGCTTATAATAAATTCGCACTGCCCAAGCGGAATTATTGGCGGCATTATTTAATGGCTCACCCAAAGCAATATACAAATCTCTAAATAACCCGACTTTAATCGCAACTTCGCTAGTGGTAATTTTATCATGCTGAAAGATTTTACGTTCCGGCATTAATGTGGCAATTTTCTTGTGATCATGAAATACATTAAATACTCCAGCAATCGCTTGATAGTTAGGCCCAGGCATTGAAGCAAGTTTTTTAAAAACGAACTGATAACTTGCCAGCTTAACTTGATCACCGGGTTGCATACGCAGGATCTTTTCTACACTAAAACTACTGGCGAAAGTAACGCCTAAAATACTGATTGCCAAACCAACATGGGCAATAAACATGCCCAACATTTTTTTCTTTGCCTGCCAATTTCGCATCAGAGCAAAAAAGCTATTAATCACAATCCAAAATGCCATCAGCACGGCTAATGTCACTAAAACCGTTGTATGATGCTGCCAAATCAACGGAAATAAAATTGCTAAGAATGCAGCACATACAAAACTGACAACTAAAGACTTGAGTAGTTTACGCCACTGCATTTGTCGCCATTTTGCTAGCGGTGCCAGCCCCATGAGAAAGAACAACGGCAACATTAACGGCACAAAGACGCTATTAAAATACGGTGCGCCAACAGAAATTTTACCTAAACCCAACGCTTGAATAATCAATGGATACAATGTCCCTAATAACACCGTTAGCATTGCGACAAATAAAAATAAATTATTAAACAACACAAAGCTCTCACGTGAAAACCAAGTTAATTTGCTATCTGCTTGTAATTTATGTGCACGAAATGCATATAACCCTAAACTGGCAGCAATGACGATAAATAAATACGTCAAAATAAATTTACCACGGTTGGGATCAACGGCAAACGCATGTACCGAAACTAAAATACCTGAACGGACTAAAAAAGTGCCGATCAGACTTAAAGAGAAGGTGCAAATCGCTAAAAGCAAGGTCCAGTTTTTTAACATTTGGCGTTTTTCAGTCACCAACAGCGAGTGAATCAACGCCGTACCGACTAACCAAGGTAAGAAGGATGCATTTTCTACCGGATCCCAAAACCACCAGCCACCCCAGCCGAGTACGCGATACGACCACCAGCTTCCTAAAGTAATCCCTAAAGTTAAGAAACACCAAGCACCGATAACGAAAAAGCGAAACTGCTTGGCCCAAACCCGCGTAAATTCGCCTTTAATTAACGCTGCAATGGCAAAGGCGAATGCCACGGCGAAACCTACATACCCCATATAAAGCATAGGTGGATGCATGGCAAGCCCTGGATCTTGGAGTAATGGATTTAAGTCTTGTCCTTGTAGCGGTGGGTTGGGTAATAATCTAGCAAAGGGATCCGATGTAGTTAAGATAAATAAAATAAAGCCAAAACTCAAACCACCTAATACCGCCAAAATCAAACTGCGATCATAATTTGAAATTTTATTTGTAAAGATAGTTACAGCAAATGTCCATAAGCCAAGTACAGTGACCCAGAGCAACATCGAACCTTCATGCGCGCCCCACAATGCGGTTAATCGATAAAATAATGGTAAATGGGTATTAGCATTTTCAGCAACGTAAGCAACGGAAAAATCTTTAGTAATAAATGCATACAATAAACAAAAAAAGCTTAATATAACAAAACCAATTTGGGCGTATGCTGCATTATGATTTAGTTTTAAATAAGCAGAATTTCCATTTAATCTATATAGTGCAGGTGTACCAGCTTGGATTAAGCTAAATAGTAAGGCAATAATTAATGCAAAATGACCAAACTCAGGAATCATGTTTTACTCTTTAATTCTTGTGCAACCATAGGCGGCATATAAGTTGCGCCATGCTTTGCTAATACTTGATCGGCAACAAACTCACCTTTAGTATTTAAATGTCCTTGGGTTACAATGCCCTGCCCAGCGCGAAATAAATCTGGCAAAATGCCGTGGTAACGCACGTAGACTAAATGCTTTTTATCAGTCAATGCAAATTCAACCGTTAAACCTTTATCAGCATAATGAATCGACCCTGGTTTAACGATGCCGCCGACGCGGAATAAATGTTGTTTTGGCGCTTGGCCAGCATCAACTTGAGATGGCGTATAATATAAATTAATATTTTGCGATAGTGCATATAAAACCAAGCCGATTGCTAACAATAGGCCTGAGAGCAAGATAGTAATAGTGATCAAGCGTTTTTTTCTAATTGGATGCATATAGATTATTTTTTATAACGAAGTTTTTTAAATTTATAGTAACTATGTAAAATTAAACCGCCAACGACGGCGACAACACACCCATAAGCTGACCAAACATAAAATCCAAATCCACCCATATGAATAAATTGTTGCCAACTCATATTGATATTAACTCCTTGACCCAAGTGGTTTTTGCTTCACGCAGTAAGATTTCACTGCGCATATTGACAATAAATAAAATTAAAAATAATGCGCTAAAGCCAACTATCATTGCCATTAATGGATGTAACATACTGGTAGCAATAGTGGTTTTGCCAAAAAAATTGATGCTATCACCTTGATGTAAAGTGTTCCACCAATAGACAGAATAATGAATGATGGGCACATTAATCACGCCTACAATGGCCAATAAGCCAGCAGCTTTGTCAGCTTGTTTCCGATCCATAATCGCTTGATGCAAACCAATGACACCTAAATAAAGAAATAATAAAATCAATTCTGAAGTTAATCTTGCATCCCAAACCCAATAAGTACCCCACATCGGTTTGCCCCATAGTGAACCTGTGACTAAAGCCAAAAATGTGAACCAAGCACCAATAGGTGCTGTAACTTTAACACTCATATGCGCCAGCTTAGTCTTCCAGATGAAACCAATCAAGGCCGTGACGGCCATAAAGACATAGATACTTAACGACAAAAATGCTACCGGCACATGGACGTAAATAATACGATAGCCTTGACCTTGTTGAAAATCTGGCGGCGCCAAATAAAGTCCACCGATCAAACCATAACCGATTAAAACCAGGCATAATAAACCTAGCCAAGGCAACCAACGCCCGCTGGTACTATAAAATTGACGTGCTGATGCATATTGATGAAGCCAGCGCCACATGTTTTTCTCTTGCACAGTTGAATAAGTCATCATGATAAAACTTTAGCGTCAAAATTGGAAGGGGTAAGCTCTGGTTAGGCATTGTTGTGTTAATAAGCTCTGTCCTTTTCGCGAAGGCACGTTGTTGCATAAATCGGACTTATCATCTCCGCGAACTGAGTGATCCCCACGAATTTTGAGCAGCAAATTTATGCTGAAATATCGCAGAAAAGAGCAAGAATTTTCCCAAACACGCTATGAATACATCCCTGTAAGCTCGGCTGCTTCATCCCTGAAGCAGACGGTTTGTTAAAATTCTTGCTCTTTTCTGCTAAAAATCCATACAAAAATCGGGTTCTATGAGTGGGTTAAAATTCGTGGGGATACTACAGCCCGCGAAGATAGGGATCCAGGAGAATATATAAAAACATGAGTTATTTCGTATGAACCATCCCTAGTTCATAGGTAGCCGGTGTGGAACGAAGTGTAACACCGGGTTTGAGCATACTTGCCTGGTGTTTCGCTATCGCTGCACACCAGCTACAATCCACAGTCCCTATGCAAAAATTTTGGGATGACAGCCAAAGACAGGTTATTTTTTGATTTATGCAACAGCGCCGCGTAGGCGGGAATCCAGGTAAATACATATACTCTTTTTGCTGCAAAACTGTTAATGCTTGGCGTGCACTAGACTAGATAAAGGGGATCCTGCAAGAGATAAAAATTCATCTCTTGCTAAGGTGATTAATAGCTTAATCAGATAGATCCTTCATAAGTTATGCTGCATACTTTATGCAGCATAACTTATGAAGTCAAGACCGTAACATGTATCTTAGACTTATTGAACTCAGTTGAATTTCGAACAAATTACCAATTATGTCATATTCGCACATAAAGCAAAGCCCAACATCCAGGCTCGAATAATATTCAAGAAAAGCCCATAATTTTCACAGGATAAAATTAGATCATTTCCATCAAAAGTCGAA
>JBCDIY010000140.1:0-4707 GCA_038748435.1 Pseudomonadota bacterium
GCACACCATTGTAACTTAAACTTGTTATATTTCGAACCATAGCCATAAACCTGTTAAAACAATTAATATCAGTGCCACCAGAATTACTAACCAAGCTGTTGCTTTACCACCTTGAAGCGTTTCAGCAAATTGTAAATCCATGAATAAATGTCGAATACCTGCTAATAAATGGTAAAAATAACCTGCAAGTAAGCCCCAAATGACTATTTTCATAATTGGATTTTGCATATAAATGCCAATTTGTTTAAACCCGAGTGGTGATGCTAAAGAGGTATGCAACATCCAAATTACTAATGGTATTAATAGGAATAAAATCACACCAGATAAGCGGTGTAATATAGAAACAATGGCGGTAATTGGAAATTTTATTGTAGTTAAATCGAGATTAACTGGACGCTTTTTGTTCACGATACTTACCTTAAAATTTGTTAAAGCCAAACAAGCAATGCGATTGAAATTAAATAAAACATATAGATGGAATCAGTAGTTTGAGTGATTCTGATTCACGATAATCTTTAATGGAGAATAATAACTTATTGTTATTTATTGCTCTGCTATCAAAATCTCTGCCCATATTATAGCCTGATTCATTTATAAAAACAAACTGTTGTTTTAGCAAAATAAATTTGCATCGATATTGATTTCAGGGCGGTTTTTAATTTACCTGAGGATACTAAACTATACCAAGCTGATATGAAAACTTAGGTAACCAACCAAAATACCCGCAATTAAACCAAAAAGATGGCCCTCCCAAGAAATACGTTCTCTGGTGGGAAAGATGCTAAAAAATAAGCCACCGAAATAATAAAGGCATACGAAAGCAATCAAAATACTGTTAACAGAGATATTATAATAGGCGTTGACTAATAAAAATCCAAAGTAACCCATAATCAGACTGCTAGCGCCGATGTGAATTGCATTACGCCCAAAAACCCAAGTTAGGATGCCAGCAATTAAAATAATGTAAATTGTAACGACAATGGCAAAATGTAAACCATAAGTCAGTAAAAAACACAGCAGAATAAATAATGGAATGGAGTTAAAAAATATATGATTGTAATCTCCATGGAGAAAAGAAAAAAATACAATACCTGGTAAGCCAGCCAAACGTCTTGGAATAATACCTAAATAATTTAATCGATAGCCTAGAATTGAATTAAAGATGTGTAGCAACCAAAGACAAATAAGCACAATTAATGCATAGTTGGCATTACTCGCTAAAGCTTGTAAGAATTGTTCAAGTTGTTGTGCTATATTTGTCATAAATTTAGTTTCGTGATAATGTAATAAGCGTTCTAGCCAATGTGCATTCTTTTTACGTATCTATTTCATTGAGTCAAAGTATACAACTGGAGCATTTATGTCAAATGATAAAGCAATTTTTAAATATAAAGATCAAACTTTAGAATTACCCGCACTGCAAGGCACTTATGGTAAGCCCGTTTTTGATATTAAATCGCTAACTAAAGATCAAGCCTATACTTTTGACCCAGGCTTTGCTGGAACAGCCTCTTGCGAATCAAAAATTACTTTTATTGATGGTGCTAATGGTATTCTGCTCTATCGTGGTTACCCGATTGAACAATTAGCAGAACAATCTAATTATTTAGATGTTTGTTACTTACTCTACCATGGCGAGTTACCTAACCAACCACAAAAACAAGAATTTGAATCTATTATTAACAATCACACAATGGTACATGAGCAAGTTCGTAACTTCTTTAATGGTTTTAGGCGTGATGCTCATCCCATGGCAATTATGGTCGGTGTAGTAGGTGCATTATCTGCTTTTTATTATGATCACGTTAATATTAGTCGCGAAGAGAATAGACGACTAGCCTCTTATCGATTAATTGCAAAAATCGCTACCATTGCGGCGATGTGCTACAAATATTCTATCGGCCACCCGTTCATGATGCCATTAAATCATTTAAGTTACGCTGAAAACTTTATGCAAATGATGTTTGCAACCCCTTGTGAAACTTATCAACCTAATCCAGTTTTAAGCCGTGCTTTTGATAGAATTTTTACCTTACACGCGGATCATGAGCAAAATGCGTCTACCTCCACGGTTCGTTTAGCAGGCTCTACCGGTGCGAACCCATATGCCTGTATTGCTGCTGGAATTGCAGCATTATGGGGACCTGCACACGGTGGCGCAAATGAAGCTTGTCTAAACATGCTAGAAGAAATTGGTCATGTTGATCGTATCGGTGAATTTATTAAACGCGCTAAAGATAAAGATGATCCATTCCGCTTAATGGGTTTTGGCCATAGGGTTTATAAAAATTATGATCCACGAGCTAAAGTTATGCGTAAAACCGCCCACGAAGTCTTAGATGAATTAGGCATCCATGACACCCCGTTACTAAAAATCGCTTTAAAACTAGAAAAAATCGCACTCGAAGATGAATACTTTATCGAGAAAAAGCTTTACCCGAATGTCGATTTTTACTCCGGCATCACCTTAAGCGCTTTAGGCATCCCCACCAACATGTTTACTGTTATTTTTGCACTAGCACGGACTGTAGGTTGGCTATCACATTGGAATGAAATGATGAGTTCTGCTTATCGTATTGGTCGACCGCGTCAACTTTACACTGGGCCAGAAAAACGCGATTTTATCCCTTTAGAAAAGCGCGATTAATTTAAATTATCATGCGTAAAAAAATTTTATATTTTTTTATTTTAACTTTTTTACCTATCGCTGTATTTGCTGCAACCCCCTATCAGCGTACGGTATTAGCAAAGAAAATCTGCCAGTGTCCGCGTTGCAACTTACAATATACAGATTTTAAAAATTACCAATATCAAACACCAGTAAAAAAAGATGCGCATTGCTCTATCCGTTGTGATTTTAACGGTACTGATTTCGCACATGCTAACATGCATGGAATTAATTTTACCACTTGTGTTCGCGGTTACGTGACCTATTTAAAAAGTGCTTCGTTTGTCAATAGCATTTTCGAATACGCTGATTTAACTCGTGCAAATTTTACTGGCGTCAATTTAAATCAAGCAAATTTTAGTTATGCAAATTTATCGCATGCAAAATTTTTTCTTAGTGATCTAAGTCACACAAACTTTACCCATGCGAATCTGTCTTATGCACAATCAAGACGTGACGCGATGCATGGTTGGGGCAGTGATTTTTCCTTTGCCGACTTTAGTTTTGCGGTATTGTATCGAGCTAATTTATACGGAAATTTTCAATACGCCAATTTTTCTCATGCGGATCTACAACATGCACGAATACAAACGGATCTAGATGTTTTTCAACACCCATTAACTGAAAATCAATTGTTCGAAGGCACTGATTTTAGTTATGCTAATCTACGCTTTGCGAAGATATTGACAAGCAGCCGTGGCCAACCTAATTTAAATCGAGCGATTTTATGTCATACGATTATGCCTAATGGCAAAGAAAACAATCGTGATTGTCAATTTGAAAAAAAACAATTTCCAACAAATTTATTTAAACCATTAATTCGTTCTTCTACTTCATCGAATCCAGAAAATTCGTCTAACTCTTCTTATTAATTTATTTTAATCCTAGATTCTCGCCTGCGCGGTGTTGTTGTGTAATACAATAAAAAGTATTCCCTCCCTTTTAAAAGGTGTTGTTGCGTAAATAGGATCTGTCATCCCCGCGAAGGCGGGGATCCAGGAGAATCTATGAAATAGTGAGTTTTGTCGTACAATCCATCCTTGGCGCCGACCTGGATTCCGGACATTTTTTGCCCTCCATGGCAAAAAATTCCGGAATGACAAGAACAAATTGGTTATTTTTTGATTTACGCAACAACGCCCTTTTAAAAAAGGGAGGAACGTAGCTTATTGCACCTTAGACCATAAAATTTAGCTTAAATAAAAGGCACAACACACTGAATCTTATTTATGCAACAACACTACCTTCGCGAGAATAACAAATCTGATTTGTTCACCAACGATGATATGCAGGATGACCTTCTCCAACTGCAACAAACGTTCCTAGACAAAATGCACAGACTTTGTTTTCTGCAATTAATTTACCAGAAATAATTGCCGCCTTACCGGTAATTTCAACTAAATCTGCAGTCAATTGTAAACTTCCTTCAACAGGCGTCGGTCGAAGTAATTTAATCTGATACTCTGAAGTCACCGTACACGGTGGCTGTTTCAGCTTTAATTTCTGCATCAAATGCCAAGCCCCGGTCCAGTTACAATGACAGTCTAACAAAGCACCGATAATTCCACCGTTTAATATACCTGGAAAAGCCTGATGCTGCTTTTGCGGTCGCCAAGTCGCAACAACTTGGTCTTGTTTGACAAAACTTTTGATTTGTAAGCCATCTTGATTTTCTGGGCCACAACCAAAGCAAATACTTTTCGCGGCAAATTGATCTTGTAAACTTTTTTCAGTATCAACCATATTCTATCCTCAAGTGGAAAAAATTAATAACTAGTAACTTTGAGTAAACGTTGCATAGATTACATTAATGACAGAGTTTTTTATTTGTTCGTGTGAGTTGCGTTGCAATAAAAAAACATTTTTTCTCTTTGCTGTTGACAACAACATAATAACCTACACTTATCAGCTACAACACAATAAATAAAAAAAAGCATCTCATCAGCTTTAAATTTTGTTAATATTTTGTTGCCATACTTGATAACTTTTAGCAAATTCTACTTTTTCCGTAGACGGATAAAAAATTTGTTGGGCTTGCC
>JBCDIY010000141.1:0-4675 GCA_038748435.1 Pseudomonadota bacterium
AGAAGTCAATGGCAAAGTGATTCATTTATCAAAAAAAGAATTTATTGTTGCTCAGGAGCTAACTTCGGGCAAAACCATGGTAGAAACCGCGGCTACTCTTTTTGTTTCACCGCGTACTATAGAAACTCACATTAACCGCCTTAAAATAAAATTAGGCGTGACAAAAAAATCAGAATTGATTAAAAAAATCTCGTCTTATTTTGGGTACAAACTACGCAAATGATTGGGGAATTTCAATCTCACGCCAACGGCCACGGGGTAAATCGCGCGGTAATTCGATATCGCCAAAGCGTACGCGGATCAAGCGACTGACTTTAACTCCTTGTGATTCCCACAAACGTCTGACTTCGCGAAATTTGCCCTCTTTTATAATTACTTGAAACCAACGATTCGCTGCATCAGTTGCTGGTTTAGCAACAATTTTATCGAAACGCATCAAACCTTCTTTTAATTTAACGCCCTTTTTTAATTTATCCAACATATTATTATCAACTTTACCTAAAATACGCACCGCATATTCACGCTCAATTTCGTAACGTGGGTGCATATATTGATTGGCGATTTTGCCATCGTTGGTAAAGATCAATAATCCTTGGGTGTTTATATCTAGTCTGCCTATCATCACCCAACGCCCACTCGATAGTCGCGGCAAATCTTGAAATACATTTCGGCGTCTTTTTGGATCACTTCGGGTACATATGATGCCTTCAGGCTTATTGTAAATAAGCATTTTTGCCGTGAATTCACGTAAACGCACGGGTCGATTATTTAAACTGAATTTATCATTAACCGTTGCCCTGTCACCTAATTTAGCTGTTTTACCGTTAACCTTGATACGCCCTTGTTGTAAATATTCTTCAATTTGCCGACGCGAAGCAACACCAGCATGCGCCAATATTTTTTGAATTTTCTCTTGCGTGGTTTTTTTAAACTTAGTTTTAGTTTTTATCACAGTGGTTTGTTTGGCAGGATTTAAATTAATTGCTTTACCACTACGCAGCTTGCTAAATTTTTTCGGCTTTACACGCGAGTTAGATTTAGTCGATTGTTTTGGTTTAGTCCCACTAACCATTTTAGTTCTTTGGCTCGATGTCTTTTTTGTGGTTGCATTCACTTTAGACTTAGATCTATTTTTCAATGGCGATGTTCTTTTTGTGGTTGCATTCACTTTAGACTTAGATCTATTTTTTAATGGCGATGTTTTTTTTATGGTTGCATTCACTTTAGATTTAGGTCTATTTTTCAATGGCGATGTTCTTTTTGTGGTTGCATTCACTTTAGACTTAGGTCTATTTTTTAATGGCAATGTTTTTTTTGGGGTTGCACTCACTTTAGACTTAGGCCTGCTTTTCGATGGCTTAGTCGTGCGCTTGCTCGGGTGTGGTTTTTTCAATTTTTACCTCTAAGGCTAATTCTTGTTGTAACTTTGCTTCAGCTTGTTCGAGATCTTGAGAATTCTCTAACGCAGGTAATTCAGCTAAAGACTTTAAGTTAAAATAATCTAAAAAATCTTTAGTTGTAGCAAATATAGTCGGTTTACCCGGTACATCTCTATGGCCTACAGCTTTAATCCATTCACGTTCTAATAAGGTCTTTATAATGTGACTGCTGACACTAACACCACGAACTTCTTCAATTTCTGCACGGGTAATCGGTTGTTTGTAAGCAATCAACGCAAGTGTTTCGAGCAACGCACGAGAATAACGTGGTGGTTTTTCTTGATATAAATTAGCGATCCATGGACTAAAGGCTTGTTTGACTTGATAACGATAACCACTGGCAATTTCTTTTAACTCAAAGGGTAAATCATTTTCTGCTTGTTGCAATTCCACTAAAATTTGTTTAATTTCTTTTGTTGTTGGTGGCGTTTCTTCATGCAAAAACAATTTTTGCAGTTGTGTCAGGGTCAATGGTTCTTCGGCACACATCAAAGCGGCTTGTAAAATCTGTTTTAATTGTGGTTGCATCAATTATATCCTCAAAAAAGTTAAACCACACGTTGCAAATGTATTGGTCCAAAAATTTGATTTTGTACAATATCGATAAGCGATTGCTTTAATAATTCTAAAATCGCCAAGAAAGTGACAACGACTCCCATGCGACCTTCTTCAAAATTAAAAAAGTCGGTGAATTCGCTAAATTTTTTATCCTCAATCTGTCCGAGAATCTTTGACATACGCTCGCGCACGGAAAGATTTTCTAATTTAATATGATGATGTTGTTGTAAACTGGCTCGCGCTAATACTTGTTTAAAAGCATTAACTAATTCGGTTAGTTTTACTTGTGCTAATGGTCGTTCTTGATTAAGCTCGGGCAATGCATTATTGATAGGAAAAAAATCTCGACCTAATTGTGGCATCTCACGCAAATTTTCCGCGGCTTTTTTAAAACTTTCATATTCTTGCAAACGCCGTACTAATTCAGCACGAGGGTCATCGATCTCTTCCTCATCAACTTTTGGTCTGGGTAATAACATACGCGATTTAATTTCTGCCAATGTTGCTGCCATGACTAAATAATCTGACGCTAATTCAATTTTTAATACTTGCATCATTTCTACATATTCAACATATTGCTTGGTAATCGGTGCAACGGGAATATTGAGTATATCTATATTTTGTTTTTTGATGAGATAGAGTAATAAATCTAACGGGCCTTCAAAGGCTTCTAAAAATATTCGCAGTGCCTCGGGTGGAATATATAGATCTTTAGGTAATTCTGCCATGGATTGCCCAGCAACTACCGCCATCGCGATTTCACTGTGTTGTGATTCTTGCCCAGCAACTGCTTGTAATGTTTCCACGTTAATTAACCCATATACTAGTTCATAATTTACGAGCTATTTTAACATAATTTGCAACTATCTCGCGGGTTTGATTTCATTATGGCTTGGTATCTCGCTACCCTGCACAACAACTACCCATGTAATAATTGGCCAAATCTAACTATTTTGTTAAAATATGCATGCGATTGTGCTATTTTAAAACAAAACAGCTGCTTAGTTATGAACCATGATATCCATATTAAAGGCGCCAGGTTAGCCTTCAAGGATCTGGTTCTATTTGATCAATTGAATTTTTCTATTCAAGCAAATCACACCACTTGTATCCTTGGCCCTAGCGGTGTCGGCAAAAGTAGCTTATTGCGGATGCTCGCCGGACTGGAGGCACATTCCACGACTATCTCTGTTAAAAACCACTTAAGCTTAAAGCAGCAAATCGCCTATATGGGACAAAATGATGCCTTATTACCTTGGTTAAGCGTGTTGAATAATACCTTATTTGGCTATATTTTGCGGCGCAATTTAACAAAAGCCTACCGCCAACAAGCCATAGATTTATTACAACAAGTCGGGCTAAAAGAGGTTATCCATGCCAAACCGCAACAACTTTCCGGTGGCATGCGTCAACGTGTAGCGTTGGTCCGCACAGTCATGGAAAATAAACCAGTTATTCTGCTCGATGAGCCTTTTGCTGCACTCGACGCGATTAGCAAAATTAAACTACAAACTCTACTTGCGCAATTATTACGCCATCGGACAATATGCTTAGTTACCCATGATCCATTAGAAGCATTACGATTAGGTCATTTTATTTATGTTATGCGCGGCCGACCGGCACATTTTGCTGAAGTTATTAAACCTCAAGGTGAGCCACCACGGGCCATCGATGACACCCAGCTATTACAATTAGAAGCTAAATTATTACAACAGCTAACTGAAGCACAAGCGAGTTTGACATGAAAATTTATTTTCGTGGTTTAATATTATTTCTGCTTTTGCTATTAATTTGGCAAGGCATCGTTTGGTTATTTCATTTGCCCGCTTATATTTTACCCTCACCATTCAATGTAGCTGAAGTATTTTACCAGCAACCACATTTATTATTGCATCAAAGCATACCCACCTTAATCGCTACTATTTTAGGATTTAGTTTAGGTACTTTTTTTGGCTTATTCGCAGCCATTATCGTTTGCTTATATAAGCCAGTTCGCAATTGGCTATTACCGTTACTGATTGTCAGTCAAGCATTACCTACTTTTGCTATCGCACCACTTTTAGTCATTTGGTTTGGATATGGGTTAGCATCAAAGATTATTATCTGTGTTCTCATGGTATTTTTTCCTATTACCTCGGCGACTTATGACGGTTTACGCGCTACCCCAAAAGCTTGGCTAGATCTGGCAACGATTATGGGCGGCAACAAACGCAGAAAACTTTGGCATTTACAATTACCGGCTGCGTTACCACATTTCGCTTCAGGAATTCGAGTTGCTAGTGTTTATGCGCCCATGGGAGCGATTATCGGTGAGTGGGTCGGTGCTTCCAGTGGCCTAGGTTATCTCATGCTAAACGCTAATGCCAGACTACAAATCGATGTCGTATTCGCAACGTTAATTATCATCCTCGTGTTTGCATTGGTTTTGTATTTTATTGTTGATAAACTGATGGCATATTTAATTCCTTGGCAAAAAATAGGTAGTGTATGAAAAAAATAGTTTTTTGTATTTTTTTAATTATTTTCACTTGTAATTTAAGCTGGGCGCAAACCAACACAAACAGCCAACCTTTAACTGTCATACTAGATTGGTTTGCTAATCCAGATCACGCACCACTATTTGTCGCAGAGGAATTTGGCTTTTTTAAAAAAGTGGGACTAACGGTAAAATTAATCGG
>JBCDIY010000142.1:0-4674 GCA_038748435.1 Pseudomonadota bacterium
ATTTAAATGAGTATTTTTTTAAAAATTCCAGGTATCAACGGCAATGTCAGTAGTGGGGGGCATAAAAATTGGATCGCTATCGACAACGTCGACTTTAGCATTAAACGCTTTATTCATACTGAGCCTGGGAAAGTCAATGATCGTGATAACCATATTCCTAACCTTTCAGAATTTGAAATGACTAAAAAACTTGATAATGCTTCGCATCATTTATTCGCTGCAGCCTGCAGTGGCAAAGTCTATGATCAAATTGAATTACATGTTTGCGCCACGGATAAAGCTTTAGAACCCTACGCTAAATATAAACTTTTTGATGCCATGATCTCTATGGTCCATACTGCCATGCATAACAATGCGATCCCTATGGAAATGATTTCTATTAATTACACAAAAATTGAATCAACCTATATCTCGCGTGATGCAAAAGGAGTTAAGCAAGCACCGTTTACTGTAGGTTACGATCAAGCTTCAGCAGAAATATTATAAGGCTAAAAAAGTTTAAAAGTTGTAGGTTGGGTTGAGCGTAGCGAAGCTCAACGAATTTCACACAGGTAAGGTGGATCCGTAACTAGTGTGCAGCGAAGCGCAACACCGGAAAACATTCTAATCAATGTATTGCGTAGGTTCGGTTAAGCACAGCGAAGCCCAACAAAAAACTGAGAATTTTGAGCAAGCTTATAACAAAGCATAGCGCGTTTTGCATAAGCCCTTTACTTTAGAGTTAATATGATAAAAATTATAGAATACGCTTTAATTGCTGATGACGTTTATTCCAGTCGCAGTAATTTTAAAAAATACGAAAAAAAACATTCACATGATCTAATATTAGATCAATGGTATGCCATTATGGATTTAGCACCCATACAATATCAGCGTCACATTTGTCATGCCGCACTTTATATTAAATTTTTAAAAAACTTTGCTATCGATGCAATTGTCGCAATAAGAGGAACAGATAATCTCTATGATGTCAGTGTTGACTTCCATAGCTGGTTTTCCGATGCTATGAGCCGTGGCAAATTCGATCACGTGCCAAGTTATTATGTTGCAGCATATTTATTCTTTTTACGCGCGCGAGATTTTTTGAATCAGCATTTTGCACGAGTTAATTTAAGTTTAACTGGACACTCTCTTGGTGGCGCCTTAGCACAATTAATTGTTGGCTTAGGACATAAGCCGTATGTCGCTGTGACTTTCAACGCCCCTGGCATTGGCCATATTCCTGGTGTTGATACGAATATGTCTCAATACGTTTATGGTATTAATTCACGTTATGGGTTGATTAATAAAATAGGTAAATCTTTTGGTCATATTGAATATATCGATGTTCCCAATGAAGAAGCTGCAGCAAAAAAAGCCTTTCAAATACTTGCAATAGAACAGCGAGATGAACAAAAATTTCTTCATACTAAAGATGCTATTGATAAAATCTTTCTAAACAACTTAATCATGTCTGAAGCAATGCAAGCACGTAATGATTTTTTAGTTTCTGTTTATCCTCAGCATTCGATAAAAAATTTGATCGCTGCGTTACGCAATAATCTGTACATAGCCAATGAAGTTCTGAGTTGAATTACCCAACAACGTCTTTGGCAATGAAAAGCAGACCGCCGTTAAGCAAAAGAAACATTGACTGCATCAGCGATGAATAATTCAAACGTGGGTAAAGTCACTGGACTATATAATTCGAAGCCTGCAATTGGACTAATTAATTCCGTCCAAGGTCCAGCAAGATCAAAATTGACCGAGTCAGTATTGCCGCCGGTAATGGTTAATGTATTCGCGCCACCAGCCAAGTTAACAATTTCAGTTACCGCAGACCCAATATCTATTGTGCTGCCTGTATTGTTTAAACTGACTACTTCAAAGTTGGTGAAATTTCCTGGTGAAGTGGCAACATTAAAGGTATTGCTGGCGTTGAAAAGTAAGGTATCTGTATCTGCTCCGCCATTAAGCGAGTCAACGTTATCAAATACTAAAATATCATTACCTGCATCGCCTAAAACGTTATCGATACCACTACCGCCATCTAAAAAATCATCATTACCTGCACCGCTAATATTATCATTACCGCTATCACCTAATATGGTATCTGCTTGTGCACCACCGCTAATCGTATCATTACCTGCACCACCGGAAAATGCTTGGCCAAAATCATAACCAAAAATATCAGCAGTTGCCATGCTGTTGGGTAAAACGACAATATCATCGCCCGCCAAGGCATCTTGCACATTTTGTGGGAAAATAAACCCATTAGGATCTAAGCTGTTAAAATTCACATTATCAGCCGCTTCGGTAAAAATGCTTCCAGTCGGCACATCAAATGGCTCATCCGGCACAGTTGAAACGACATTGATGACGTCATTGTCGCCACTCGTATTAGTAGTATCATCCGTATTTGGATCATCTGCTGTTTCAATCGTCTCATTAGGGTCTTCTGCTATTGAATCGGTCATGGTGCTAATCGTAGATGTGGTATTTACATCCAAATTAGTCGGGTCAACACCAATATCTGCGGCTTCTTCAGAAGGAAATAATATATCATCACTTGCAGGTGGGGTTGTAATATCGCGGGTAAAATCAATGGTAGCGTTCTTGCCAGTGATTGCTGGTTGAGTTTGCTCAGTCGCTAACGTATTTGTTAAACCGTTATAAGCTTTAACGTAAAACAAATCGTTCAAATCAAGTTGCTCTAATTGTAAATTTTGTGCATCTGGACGAATAAACTGCACTACTTGTGGATTGAGAAATACCGCACTACCGGCAATCACGGTAAAGTTTGTCACATCGGTGGCAGAAAATTCATAGGGTGCCTCTAAATAAGGTTGCGGTTTATCGCCACCGGCTTTTTTAAATTCACCTTTGGTGGTTTGGACATTTAACGATTGACTCGCACTAATATCGCGTGGACGAATATCAAATGGAATTATTTTATTAGCAACAATTTCACCGTTTTGATTATCATAAATATCAATAGATAAATTAAATTTTTGAACATCAGTATCTCTAGGCGTTCCTGACAATATGATGTGGCCTGCCGCATCTTGGCGCAAACTCATCCAGACTGGTAAACTTTCACCTTCGACATGGGCTTGAACATTAGCATCACCTGCTATTTTTAAGTGATAACGATAAAGCATATTTACATACGCGGTATTAAGCACATCATCCCAATGGACAGAAACTGGATTCGCCATAATAAAACCCATATAAAAACCACTTCATATCAATTAATTATAACAAAAATAGAGCTATTTATATTATTTGCTGTATTTTATAAATAAATTAAGTTTTTTAATCGAATTGGAGTTTTATTGGCTTGATGTTGCCATACATCTAAGGAAAATAACACCATCATTACATATAATTAGATATCAATACGTTATACTTATATGGTATACACGGCTGTTTCAACAAGACTTTTACAGGTCCATTTAATTAAAAACTTATAGTACAAAAAACGACACCATGGAACGACTAAAAAGGTCAATAAAATACATTTTTTTAATGGCTTATCTACTGTTAGCAACGCTCACGCACGCGCAAACATTAAAAAATGTCTTAAGGAAAACTCTCAAGGACAATCCGCAAGTATTAAGTGCCTTAGAAAACAAAATCGCTGCAGCGCATTTACTCCAACAAGCCGTAGCACAATCATTACCTAAACTAGATATTTTTGTTGCCCAAGGCGGAGAATATAGCAATAATCCAGCAACTCGAGCCTTTGGTGAGAACAATGTTAAGCTTTGGCGTTCGGAAAATCGAATTTTTGCCGAACAACCATTATTTACTGGTGGGCGCGTGCCCGCTGAGATCGCTAGAGGTAAATTCGATTTATCTAGCACAAAAAACCGATTGCATGGTATACGCGAACAAATTGCCTTACTCACTTCAATTGCTTACATTAATGTATTACGCAGTTTGGAACTCATTGAAGTTGCAAAAAATAATCTGCAAATTCATAAATCCACCTTGGTCAAAGTTAAGAAAATTTATCTCGGTGGTGCTGCCAGGCGTTCTGATTTAGAATTAGCAATCGCACGCTTGGCCTTAGCGCAAAGTCGTTTAGTTAATGCGCGTGCAGAATATGGCTTGGCACGAAATGAATACAGAGCTGTGGTGGGAGTTTACCCACCAGGAAAACTCTCCTATCCGCACCAGCTGCAAGATAAAATTTTACCTCACAGTAAAACCAAAGCTGAGTTGTATGCGTTACATAATAATCCATTTTTATTAGAAGCTGTTGATCTTGTCGAAGTGAATCGCAAACAAGTAAAAATCGCTAAATCACGTTTTTATCCCAATATTAACTTTGAATTATCTGCCAGCAAAGCCAATAGCCTAGATGGTATACGTGGTAGGAATGATGATGCACTGGGGTTATTTGTGTTAGATTATAATCTATATAATGGCGGTGGCGACATTGCTCGCGTACGTGAGGCGATCGCACGTGTTTGGCAACAACAATACGATAAAGACCAATTACAATTGGAAATTACCCAATCGTTACAAGATGGCTGGACTAACTATCTCGCAAACCAAGATAGAATAAAATATTTAAATACCTATGTGACTTATTCTAAAGCTGTCGCACGCGACTTTTTGTTGGAATATACACTAGGACAACGTGGTTTGTTTAACGTTTTAGACGCGGATAACGAAGCTTTTTTAGCC
>JBCDIY010000143.1:0-4652 GCA_038748435.1 Pseudomonadota bacterium
CTTAGCCCATCGTTGCGAATATGTGTTGAGTACGCAAGGAATTCGTTGGTATAACGATTCTAAGGGAACAAATATTGGAGCGACTCAAGCTGCGATCACCAGTGTTGGTGACGATCTGATAGGCAAAGTTGTTTTGCTCGCAGGCGGATTAGCAAAAGGGCAAGATTTTAAATTATTGCAAGAGCCCATTCAGCGATATGTTAAACAAGTTATATTATTTGGTGAAGATGCCACTTTAATTGCAAGTCAATTAGCCGATGCTACTGAAATAAAGTTAGTCGGTAGCTTTGAAGAAGCGGTGAAACAAGCACAATTGACGGCACAACATGGCGATGCAGTTTTGTTATCACCTGCATGCGCAAGTTTTGATATGTTTAAAGATTACCAAGAACGTGGAAATATATTCAAAAAACTTGTGCAAGAATTGGTTGCGGTATCGTCATGATACGCCAAGTAAAAGCTAAAAAATATCAGCCGATAAAATTAGATCCGACCATCTTGTTTTCGAGTACTGCTTTATTGCTCATTGGATTAATTATGGTTGGCTCTACTTCAATCATTATTTCCGAGAAACAGTTTCATGGCCCATTTCATTTTTTAATCAGACAATTGCTTTATTTTTGTTTTGGTTTAAGTATGTGCTGGGTCGTTTTACAAATTCCTATGCAAACTTGGCGTAAATTATCTTTTCCCTTATTGATCAGCATTTATTTATTATTGTTATTAGTTTTGCTTCCAGGTATAGGCCGAGAAGTCAATGGGAGTACACGTTGGATTAGTATGGGACCTTTGACACTACAAGTTTCTGAAGTGATAAAATTTTTTGTGATTATTTTTTTAGCGGACTACTTAACTAGACGAGAACAAGAAGTACAAAACTCAATCTATGCTTTTATCAAACCGCTGTTTTTGCTTGGCATTATGGCACTATTGTTGCTAAAAGAACCGGACTTTGGTGCTGTTGCAGTAATTTTTGCTACCGCATTGATGCTGTTTTTTTTGGCTGGGGTACGCATTTGGCAATTTATTGCTTTATTTGTGATCATTTCATTGGCATTATTTGTGCTTGCGGTTACTTCACCGTATCGTTTGGCACGATTGACTACTTTTTTAAACCCCTGGGCACATGAATTTAGTAGTGGCTATCAACTCACACAGTCGTTAATTGCTTTTGGGCGCGGTGGATGGTTTGGCGTAGGCTTAGGTGATAGTATACAAAAATTGTTTTATTTACCTGAGGCTCATACTGATTTTCTGTTTGCTATTTTTGCCGAGGAAATAGGTTTAATCGGCGTATTTTGTGTTATAGTACTGTATTGTACTTTCTTTTTGAGAGCTTTGTGGATAGGTCACAAAGCTTATAAAAGCAATAATAAATTTAATGCCTATATTGCATACGGTCTTGGGTTGTGGATGGCAATGCAAGCGTTGATTAATATGGGAGTAAATGCTGGCGTGTTACCAACAAAAGGATTAACATTGCCATTCATGAGTTATGGAGGCAGTAGTATGCTCATGTCCATGGTAGTGGTTGGGATATTATTGCGTATACATTATGAAATAACGCCTACGCAAGCTCATAGATGCTAGCAAGGGAGACTAAATGAGTATTATAAAAAAATTAAATCTGCCTGTCGACGAAAATATTTTGAATACGTGTAAATCAATACATTTCATTGGTATTGGTGGTATAGGTATGAGTGGTTTGGCAGAAATTTTATTAACTAAAGGTTATAAAATTTCTGGTTCGGATGTGAAAGATACCCCAATTACAGAAAGACTACAACGTTTAGGCGCAAAATTTTTTTTTAACCATGCTGCAAAAAATTTGACTTCTAAACCAGATTTAGTTGTTGTCTCAACTGCAATTATAGAAACAAACGTAGAATACAAACAAGCCAAAAAATTGGGATTAAAAATTATTCCGCGTGCAAAGATGCTAGCAATACTCATGAATCATCAGTCAGGCATCGCTATCTCAGGAACGCATGGTAAAACCACAACGACAAACATGTTGGCGCATATTCTTGCGAGTGCCGGTTTAGATCCAACTTATATTATCGGTGGTTTGGTCAATAAAATCGGGACTAACGCACACCTTGGTCAAAGTGAATATTTGATTGCTGAAGCGGATGAAAGCGATGGCTCATTTCTTATGTTAAAACCGCGAATGGCGATAGTAACTAACATCGATAGAGATCATGTATGGTTTTATGATAACGATATTAACAACTTAACTTTGGCGTTTAAGCAGTTCATAAATCACATCCCCGCAGGCGGTTGTGTTGTCGTTTGTTTAGATGATGAAAATATCGCAGCAATGCTACCTAGCTTAACTGTCCCGGTGATTACTTATGGTTTTGCTAAACTTGCTGATTTTAGAATTAGTCAATACCAGCAGACCGGACTCAAAACACATTTTAAAGTGCATTATCTTGACCAGGAACTGACGGTTGAGTTAAATGCTCCTGGAAAACATAATGTGTTAAATGCAGTTGCGACAATAGCTATGGCGATACAATTAAATATTTCAACTAAAGCAATTCAAACAGCGCTCAAAGAATTTTCCGGTACTGGCAGGCGTTTTCAACTATTAGGACAGGTCAATCACACACATAAAAATATTCTTGTTGTCGATGATTATGGTCACCATCCTTGTGAAGTAGCAGCAACTTTAGAAGCAGCGCGTTCTGCTTGGCCAGATCGACGAATTGTTTTGGCATTTCAACCACATCGTTATAGTCGTACACAACAATCATTTGACGATTTTATAAAAGTACTTGCAACAGCAGATAAATTAATTTTATTAGATGTTTATGCTGCTGGTGAAAAGCCGATAAAAAATATCAATAGTGCAACGATGTGTAGCGAAATAAAACAACGTTATCAAATCGATGCGATTCACTTAAAACGCGATCAAAATATAAATGATTTAATTGAATCAGACTTACAAAACAATGATATCCTCATCATGCAAGGTGCTGGAAGTATTTCTACAATGGCGCATGCATTAATAACCCAACCCCATGAATCTTCGAGGAAAAGTGCGAATGAGTAGTTTTGAGACTATCAAAAAACAGGTTTATGATGCTAAGGCTTTTGGCAAAGTCGCCGTATTGTTAGGCGGGCAGTATACTGAACGTGAGATATCCTTGCAGTCAGGCAAGTGCGTATTAGACGCATTAAAAGCACGTGGTGTTGATGCACATCCAGTCGATGTAGATGAAAATATCAGTCAAGTATTAGCCGCAGGTAATTTCGACCGTGCGTTTATTGCGTTACATGGCAAAGGTGGTGAAGACGGTACAATTCAGGGTGTATTGGAATATTTAAAAATTCCTTATACCGGCAGTCGAGTTACAGCTTCAGCATTATCTATGGATAAGTGTAAGACCAAATTAATCTTGCAAAGCTTGGGTATTAAAACACCGAAATTTATGATTTTAAACCAAGCGACTTCGCCCGAAGCAATTATTGAAAAAATTGGCATTCCATGTGTGATTAAACCGATTTATGAAGGTTCAAGTTTTGGTACAACGATTGTAGAAAGCCAGGAAAATTTATTAGCCGCGTTACAGCTTGCGTTTGAATACGATAAAGAAATTATGGCAGAAACCTATATCATGGGTAATGAATACACCGTAGGTATTTTACTAGAAAAGTGTTTACCCACAATTCATATCACAACGCAGCGAAAGTTTTACGATTACGCTGCAAAATATACCGATGAAACTACTGGTTTCCATATTCCCTGTGGGCTAAATGCGGTACAGGAAGAAAAATTACATGCGATTGCACTCGCGGTTTATCAGGCGCTTGGATGTCGCCATTGGGCCAGAGTAGATGTCATGCAAGATCAACTGGGTGAATTTTGGGTATTGGAACTAAATACCATAGCAGGATTAACGACCCATAGTTTAGTACCAAAGATGGCAAAAGCTGTCAGCATGGATTTTTCGCAGTTAATTTTGACAATATTGGCGCAAACGTTAGAAGATAAAATATAATCTTAGGGTAAAAGTTAGTATTTCTTGTCGGTTGGGTTGAGCAAAGCCTGACGCAAGTGTTAATTTGCATAAATTTTAAAGTGAAAACTACAAAAGAACATGTATAGAAAAATACACTTAAACAAGCCATTGCGGCAGCTTTTGCAGATTTTTGCTATGGTTTGTGTTGCTGCTATCAGTTTTATTGCCTGGCGTTTAATACACACGCCAGGCTTTTTGCCGTTTAAAACACTTAAAATTACTGGCGATTGGCAATCCGTTAATGTAGAAAAATTAGAAGATAAAATCAAACCGTTATTGCAACAAGGATTTTTTAATATTGATATTGGACAATTGCAGGGGATAATAGAAAAAATGCCATGGATTAAAACGGTAACAATTAAACGGCTTTGGCCGCATACTTTGATTATTCATATCGTTCGCTATCAAGCTGTTGCAGAATGGAACAATCACGCCCTGTTAGATCAAACTGGTATTTTATTTACACCACCGAAGCAAACATATCCGCAGCATTTGTTAAAAATTACTGCGCCTAAGGGCAGTAACAAACGTATTTTTATGCTGTTAACTCAGTTTAATAATTTGCTCAAACCGAAAAAATTATCATTGCAGGCATTATTTGTGAGTCAACGTTTTGCAATTCGC
>JBCDIY010000144.1:0-4622 GCA_038748435.1 Pseudomonadota bacterium
GAATATTTAGACATTCCGGCTTTTTTACGCAAACAAGAGAAAGAAATTAATTAAAAAAGTATTAAACTTGTTAATAAGCATGGTAAGATATTTGGTTTTCATAATATACGTAAGGAATTTGACAATATAACAGGTGGATTAATATGGTCAGACAACGAACACTAAAAAATGTTATCAAAGCAACTGGGGTAGGTACGCATACAGGTGAAATTGTATACATCACCTTAAGACCAGCGCCAGCCAACACTGGAATTGTTTTTCGCCGCATTGATCTAGAAAACCCGGTAGAAATCCCTGCCAGTGTTGAATATGTAGGCGACACAAGAATGTCGACAACTTTAATCAAAGATGGTGTGCGCATTTCAACCGTTGAACATTTACTTTCAGCATTAGCAGGTTTAGGTATCGATAACGCTTATGTTGATGTTACAGCAGCGGAAGTGCCAATTATGGATGGCAGCGCTGGACCGTTTGTTTTTCTAATCCAGTCTGCGGGTATCGAAGAACAAAATGCAGCGAAAAAGTTCATTAAAATCAAACGTAAAATTCGTGTGCAAGAGGGTGATAAAATCGCTTTATTAAAACCACACAATGGTTTTAAAGTGAGTTTTGAAATTAAATTCGACCATCCTGTATTTCGTCATAATCCACAAAAAGCGACACTAGATTTATCCGTTACCTCATACGTTAAGGAAGTCAGTCGGGCGCGTACTTTTGGTTTCTTGTCAGACTATGAAAAATTAAAAGCACAAAATCTTGCATTAGGTGCTAGCTTAGATAATACCGTTGTTGTCGATGGTTTTAATGTGCTAAATAAAGATGGTTTACGTTATGAAGACGAATTTGTTAAACACAAGGTACTCGATGCCATTGGCGATCTTTATCTCTTAGGCTCTAATGTGATCGGTGAATTTCAGGGCTACAAATCAGGACATTCACTGAATAATGAATTACTAAAAACTTTATTGGCAGATGCAAAAGCATGGGAATATGTCACCTACGAAGATGCCAAAGTGATGCCGACGAATTATATTTTCAATTTAAACCAAGGGGCAGAACCTGCCTAAATCTTTTTTTATAGTAAATTTATTACATCATCTTTGCTGCAACACTTATTTTTATTTTAGCAACATCGGGTAAATTGGAAAAAGTGTTGATGTCTTTTAATAATTCTTTGACGTAAAAACGTAATTTTGTCGCCAGGGCCGCATCTGCAACTAGTATAGAGAGTATACCTTGATTATAATTCGCCACTTGCGCGTTTGCATTGGCTATGTATTTCTTAATCAGCATCTGTAAGATTTGATTAAACTCATTAATTATTCCACATTGTGCAAGCAAATTTTGCAACCGTGGTGCAGCTTTAATAACTTCAGTAATAGAACGTTCGGCTTTTTTTGTCATAGTTTGCGAATAACCTTAATAATCTTGTAGGTTGAGTTGAGCGTAGCGAAGCCCAACATGGATTTATTTCCAATCTTCTCCTCACGCCTTAATAACTAATTGGCTCGTAGCCGGTGTGCAGCGTAGCGAAACACCGGGTAATATGTCAACGATGTCCTGTCACTATATACAATGCGGCGAAGCTCAACACAAATCATTAGGCTCGTAGTCGGTGTACAGCGTAGCGAAACACCGGGTATCCAACACCCTCCATGCCTTAATAACTAATTAGTTTATAATAGTTATGTTACAATAGGCAGTTCAAAGAAAGAAAGGCTTGACCGCTAATTTCTATGAAGTTGAACCATTTTGTGGCAATATAAACATACTTTTAAGAGACCGATTGAATTAACATGAAATTACCTTTACTGAAAAAACTGTTTGGTAGTCGTAATGAGCGCGTTATTAAACAACTGTTAAAAACTGTAAACCTAATCAACGAGTTAGAAGCTAAAATCCAAAGCCTGACCGATGCACAATTACAAGCGAAAACTGAAGAATTCAAAGCCAAATTAGCCCAAGGCACTACTTTGGATCAGATTTTACCTGAAGCCTTCGCTGTAGTCCGGGAAACGAGTGTACGCACGCTAGGAATGCGCCATTTTGATGTTCAATTAATCGGTGGGATGGCATTACATCAAGGGAAAATTGCTGAGATGTGTACCGGTGAAGGTAAAACCTTAGGGGCAACTCTACCCGCTTACTTAAATGCTTTGACCGGAGATGGCGTGCATATCGTTACCGTCAATGATTATCTCGCTAAACGTGATGCTAACTGGATGCGGCCTATTTATGAATTTTTAGGCTTGACTGTTGCAGTTAATCTCACCGGGATGGATCACGACAAAAAACAAAAAGCCTATGCTGCAGATATTACCTTCGGTACCAACAATGAGTTTGGCTTTGATTATTTACGCGATAATATGGCCTTTAGTTTAGAGGAAAAAGTACAAAAAAAATTAAATTTTGCTATTGTCGATGAAGTAGACTCGATTTTAATCGATGAAGCCAGAACACCATTGATTATTTCAGGTCCGGCAGAGGAAAGTTCTGAGTTGTATCAAAAAATTAATCAACTCGTGCCTAAATTGAAAAAACAAGAAAAAGACGATGGGCCAGGAGATTATTCTTTAGAAGAAAAAAATAAACAAGCTTATTTAACCGAAGCAGGTCATGAACATGTAGAAAAACTTATGGCGCAAGCAGGGGTATTACAAGCAGGCGAATCGCTTTATGCACCACATAATATTTCTATTTTACATCACTTAAATGCTTGTGTTAGGGCGCATGCCTTGTTTAATAGAGATGTGGATTATATCGTCGTCGACGGTGAAGTCGTTATCGTCGATGAACACACTGGGCGAACCATGCCTGGTCGACGCTGGTCGGATGGTTTACATCAAGCCGTAGAAGCAAAAGAAAAGGTAAAAATTCAAAGTGAGAACCAAACGCTAGCAACTATTACCTTTCAAAATTATTTCCGTTTATATGAAAAATTATCAGGTATGACTGGCACGGCAGATACCGAAGCTTATGAGTTTCAGCAAATTTATGGTTTGGAAGTCATCGTTATTCCAACTAACAAACCGATTGCTAGAAAGGACAAAGCTGATCAAATTTTTTTAACTGCTAAGGAAAAATTTGCTGCGATTATCGAAGACATTAAAGCTTGTCGACAACGCCAACAGCCAATACTTGTAGGTACGGCTTCGATTGAAACTTCAGAATATTTAGATTCACTTTTAACTAAAGAGAAAATACCTCATCAAGTGTTAAATGCTAAATTCCATGAAAAAGAAGCGCAGATCATTGCCCAAGCAGGGCAACCTGGTACCGTAACCATTGCAACTAACATGGCAGGTCGAGGTACAGACATCGTCTTAGGTGGTAATTTAGAAGCAGAACTTGAACAAGCCGATGCGGCAGATAAAGAAAAAATTAAAATAGATTGGCAAAAACGTCATGAGGCAGTTATTAAAGCTGGTGGTTTACACGTCATTGGCTCCGAACGCCATGAAGCAAGACGGATTGATAATCAATTGCGTGGCCGATCCGGCCGTCAAGGTGACCCTGGCAGCACGCGTTTTTATCTATCTTTGGAAGATAATTTAATGCGAATTTTTGCTTCTGATTGGGTTGCTAGTGTGATGCAAAAATTGGGTATGAAAGAAGGAGAGCCAATAGAACATCGCATGGTGACTAAGGCGATTGAAAATGCACAACGTAAAGTTGAAGGTCATAATTTTGATATTCGTAAGCAATTATTAGAATTTGACGACGTTGCCAATGAACAACGCCAAATTATTTATGAACAACGTGCTGATTTGCTTGCTGTTGATGATGTATCTGAAATGATTAATGAGATTCGTGAAGATGTAGTGCAGAATATGATTAGTGAATATATTCCACCAGAAAGTTTAGAAGAGTTATGGGACGTTGTGGGTCTTGAAAAACGTCTCGAAGCTGATTTTTCTGTTAAGCTGCCATTAAAAACATGGTTGGATGAAAATGAACATCTGCATGAAGAGAATTTGCGACATAAAATATTAGAACATTTTAATCAAAATTATGCCGACAAAGCAGCGAGTATTGAGCCTGCAGTCATGCGTCAATTTGAAAAGTCAATTATGTTGCAAAGTTTAGATTCGCTTTGGAAAGATCATCTCTCAGCCATGGATTATTTACGTCAAGGTATTCACCTACGTGGTTATGCGCAAAAAAATCCAAAGCAAGAGTATAAACGCGAATCATTTTTGTTGTTCACAGATCTTTTAGAAAAAATAAAATATAATGTCACCAGTGTTATCGCTCACATGCAAGTGGCAAATCCAGAAGAACTAGAAGCCATGGAAGACCACATGCGGTCTAGCAATCAGGAACAACAGCGACATTACCAGCATGAAAGCCTATTACAACCACAAGAACAAACCGAGACTGCGGTCATGGAAGAAAACAAAGTTTTACCTTTTGTTCGCAAGGAGCGTAAAGTCGGACGTAATGAGCCTTGCCCTTGCGGCTCAGGTAAAAAGTTTAAGCAGTGTCACGGTAAAATTAATTAATACTTTGATAATCAATAAGTTGTCATTGATCATAGTGATGTTCGCAAACTAATAAAATATGGCAAATAGTTGCATAGAAACATAAATATATATTTTTATCAATAAAGTGGTCACATAGGC
>JBCDIY010000145.1:0-4587 GCA_038748435.1 Pseudomonadota bacterium
ACTCACTATTTCATAGATTCTCCTGGATCCCCGCCTTCGCGGGGATGACAGATCCTATTTACGCAACAACGCCTTTTCCAAAAGGGGGGTTAGGGGGGATTTGTCAGTCAGCAAAAAAATCCCACCTGTCCTCCCTTTTAAAAAAGGGAGGGACGTAGAGTATTGCACCAAAAACATTTAAATCAAACATAAATACAAGGCACAACAAATATCGTCTTATCTACCCAACAACACAGCCTGGCGAGGGTACATTAAAAAAACCTTGATTTTGCTGTCGCTCAATCAAGGCTAGCAATATTACGAGTTTTAATCATACGCCTAAAAGCGTGAAATGGCCATAGTTGTGCCAAATTAGGATTATTATCATGATAAAGTTAAGGTAGCTGTACCTGATTTTTCATTATTTTGTTTAGTTGGATGATCAGGACCTAATTCATCTTGCATATTTGGCTCGGCAGTAATCTTTTCCAATGCATCTTTGATAAGTTGAACGACATATTTTATTGGACTCTCACCAGGAAAAATTTTAGGATCATTTTCAACACTTTTACCATTAGCTAAATGAGCAACAGGTGAGAGTAGGTTTTTAACTTCCTGTATTACCTGAAAGAAAATGCTTTTGAATTTTTCATCATGTATTGTATCTTTTGGAAAATGTCGTAGTATTTCCTCAACATCCAAATTGCTTGAATTATCATCAGGAATACTAAAAAGAGTATGTTTTGAATGGATAAGTTTTTGTTCACTATCTATTTCATTACCAATTCGTAAACTATCTACAACAGTGTTAGCCATCTACGCTTACCCCTATGCTTCGTGGAACGGCTTACTCACACCTCCACTATGCATTCTTATCAATTCCTTAGAATAGTAAGCGCTTGATTCGAATATTTTTTTGTTTTTATTTTGCTCTTATTTTAATTTTAGTGATGATTTCTTAAGATTTCCTTAAAAGCATGATTTTTTTGCAAAAAAAATTTGCTGAACTAACTCTATGAATATATTAAAAAAATGCTTTAATCGTAAAGCAATTCGTCGAGTGCGACACGTTCGCGCGAGCTGGAAGATTTAACGATTTCATTTAACACATCGATAATACACAATATTCTCAATAGATTAGGCGTGACATCATCAAATATCACACGTCGACTTAATAATGCATCCTCAGCATCTTCGAAATTGACACCAATGCCATAACCTAAACATAAAGAACATAACTGATCCGCCCGCTTAGCCAATCCTGGCAATAAGCCGGTTTCTTTAAACATATCATCTAAGCTAATGATTTTATCCTTAAAATAGAAGGTACATTTCATTAAGCTGATGATTTTTATAAGTTGTTTGCTTAAATCCATTCAGTTTTTCCACCATGATTTAGCATATTTGCGCGGCCCAGATAATAACGAACGTAACATTCGGCCAAATACCGACACGGTAAAACCATAGCGTTCAACCAAGGCGAGGAAAATAGTGACTAATAATGCCGCGATGAAGGTCCACAATCTTATATGCAATAAAAAAAGCAATAATGGGAAAGCTGCCCGATAGTCAATGATAAAAAATCGGGTATTTCTCGCGCTATCACGCCAATGAGCGTCTTGTGAAAATTTCATGATGGTTTCTTTAGTTACTAGCAAAGATATTAATATTATATAGCATATTTAACCAACTTATTACAGGCTTATCGCTATATAAATCAAAATTATAACGATTCGATATCCTTTTTTCTAAAGTAGGTATGGTGTATCATAAGTATTAACACAAAGGCTGCAAAACTGAGTTAAAATTAACTCATACATAGTCCCAAATCAAATCAATGACAATGACGTACCAACTCAATACTTGTTAAGGAGATACAATGCCAATCTATCACGCGCCGTTAAACGATATGAAATTCCTCTTGGAAGAGGTTTTTCAAGCTGAACGACAATTAAAGCAGTTCGCAACTTTTAGCGATATTGATCAAGAATTGATGTTTGATATCTTAACTGAAGCAGCTAAATTTTGTGAGAACGAATTGCTCCCATTAAATCAAAAAGGGGATGAAATTGGCTGTAAATTAGTAAATGGCGAAGTCACTACTCCGCCTGGATTTAAAAGCGCTTATGCCAAAATGGTGGCTGCCGGTTGGTTGTCACTTTACGCCGATAAAAAATATGGCGGTCAAGGGTTGCCAAAAATTGTTCAAGTATTTTTTGATGAGATCCTGGCTTCTTGCAACGTATCGTTTAGTTTATATACGGTGCTAACTCAAGGCGCTTACCATGCGCTACATTTGCATGGCACAGAAGCTATGAAAAAAACTTATTTACCCAAATTAATCAGTGGCGAATGGGCCGGAACGATGTGCTTAACCGAACCGCATTGTGGCACTGATTTAGGCTTACTGAAAACTAAAGCTATACCCAATGACGACGGTAGCTATGCCATTAGTGGGACAAAAATCTTTATTACTTCTGGCGAACATGATTTAACCGACAATATTATCCAAACCGTGTTAGCCCGAATGCCTGATGCACCTGCAGGTGTCAAAGGTATTAGCATGTTTCTAGTGCCCAAATTTTTAGTCAATGAAGACGGCAGTTTAGCTGAACGGAATAATTTCACCTGTGGTTCGCTAGAACATAAAATGGGGATTAAAGGTTCTTCCACTTGCGTGATGAATTTCGATGGCGCGAAAGGATTTTTGATTGGTAAACCACATGAAGGGTTAAAAGCCATGTTTAGCATGATGAACTTAGAACGCTTAAATATCGGCCTAGAAGGTTTATCTTTAGCAGAAATTGCTTATCAAAATGCGGTAGCTTATGCCAAAGAACGTTTGCAAAGCCGTAGCTTAACTGGTGCAAAATACCCGGAAAAAACTGCTGATCCAATTATCGTCCATCCTGATGTTCGACGCATGTTACTTAACATTCGTGCTTTTACTGAAGGTGCCAGGGCGATGGCGGCGTGGCTTGCATTATTAGTTGATCAAGCAGAATATGCTGAGAACAAAGATAATGTCGAAATTGCCAATGAATTAATTGCGTTATTAACCCCGGTGGTCAAAGCCTATTTCACTGATAAAGGTTTTGATGCCTGTAATTTAGCTTTACAGGTATTAGGTGGTCATGGCTACATTAAAGAATGGGGTATGGAACAATATGTCCGTGATGCTCGCATCGCGCAGATTTATGAAGGCACTAACGGGATTCAAGCTTTGGATTTGGTGAAAAGAAAATTGGTATTCAACGAAGGTAAGGCGCTAAATTACTTAACAGAAATAATTTCAGAATTTATCACCGAGCATAAAAACGAAGAAAAATTAACCGATATCATTCATGCTTTAGAAGCAGGATTGCGTGACTTTGTCAGTGTTAGTTTCCACATCATAAAAATTGCTGAAGAAAACCCTAGTGATATTGGTGCTGCAGCCAGTGATTATTTGCATTACTTAGGCTTAATTGTCATGGGATACTTATGGGCGAAAATGGCCAGCACCGCTTCTGCTAAAACTGAACAAGATTTTTATAAAACAAAATGTCAGACCGCTGAATTTTTCTTCGCGCGAATTTTTCCGCAAGTTGAAAGTTTGAAAGCAATCATCACTCAAGGTAGCCAGACATTAATGCAAGTGGCTGATGAAGCTTTTTGAGATTACAGCTCGCCCTAAGTCTTAAGGCTATCAAATATGTTTCCGCTGAATCTATAATATTTCAATAAGATAACCTTGACTTGCAGTATTATTTGTATATTAGAATATTTTTTGGTAGGATTGTTGAAGAAAATTAATACACATAATACTGACAATATTCATGATTAATAGCCACAGATGATTATATGTTTGGATTCATGGAAGAACTAAGTTTACGACTAATACTAGGTAAAGAGAGTTTTTCAAATGAAACCACGAAACGAAGAAATTCCACTAAAAGAACTGATACAACGAATAGTACTACCGTTATACGATGAAAAAGCAGATGAATCCACCAAAAATTCTAACAATCCACTCTCCACTGTAAACCTATTACGCGAACCATCACTTAACGATGATGATATTTTAAAATTTCTAATTGCTCACGAAAAAAGTATAGACACTAAAAATCCCTCAGGTTTTGATTTTATTGTAATTAGTATATTAGGGGCGTACTCTTCATTTAATCCATCTATTAGCACTAGCGTTACCGAATGCATACAAACACATTTCCAAATCAATAATTTAGTTGCTTTATTAAGTAAACTCGAGCCATCCGACAAAGACATTGATAAATTAAATAAGCATATGTATAAATATCGTCATAGTACTAGTACCTTTGAAAATGAAGGTTATACAGACCAAATTATGCTTGACTATCTCTTAAAACTATTAAAAAATCATAATGCCACTCCCTCATTTGCCTTGACATGTTATTGTTGGCTCTACAGGCTAAAAGGAATCGATCCTGTATTGCTTGAAATGGTAAAAATTGAATTTAAAAAGTTACCTTGCGTGCCTAGCATCCAAAAAGCAACCGAAGAAAGTGACAAACGAGAACTTGAAGCTAGAGATAACCCTTTAACTAAAATTACTCCGGTATTAAATGCTAGTATGGAAGCTTATGAACT
>JBCDIY010000146.1:0-4567 GCA_038748435.1 Pseudomonadota bacterium
AGCTTGAAAATCATTCGATTCTATTGGGTAGGCATTAGAAATGAGATCAACAAGTAAAATAAAAATTTGTATTTCGGCAGCTAACTTGCTAAGGTTCTTAGAAAGTTTAAATCCAGCATCTAAATTAAGAATATGACAAGTGGTTGTAACTTGATACTCTTCGTCAGTATCTCGTTTTTCTTGATCAAACCGCAATCCAATCAATTGTAGTTGCTTCTTTAGAGACGCATCTTTAACAATTATTTCGGTGCCATATTTATAGTCAGCTAGCTGTTGTATTAATTCATCAATTTCATTCATTTCGTTATTCCTCCAGCAAATAAACTAACAGGTTTGATTTTTATTAATCTGATTTTATCTCGTAATCTTTAGAAAGAAAGCGATTGAGCATAAAAATGTTGTTAGTCTGTCATTTGTAGTAACGTGGCTGGTGTGAAAAAAATTATGGATTTTCCAAACTCAAAGTCTCGGAATTATTATCATAAGCAAAAATTTCCGCGTAACGCCCCCAGTCGATGGCAGTGGCTAAAACTCTATCGGCTTCTTCTTCGCTTAAGAAATCTTCCAATTCGTTTAAGAAGCGAGTTTTCACTGCCCAATGGCCTGGGCGTTCATCTAATACGCGGCGGATACGTCGGGCAAGCGGGATATTCTTTAATAATTGGGTTTTGAAAATTTCTTTTTTCTTTAAGATATCTGCATCAGCAAAATTTCTACCGATGGGGGTAATGACTAAATCACCACGTTGGGTTCTGGCAAAGCCCAAGATTTCCATCGCATCGGTGAGTGGAATGAGATTATCAATATCCAAATGCACTGCATCGGCTAATTCTGGTAAATCACATTTACCTTGATATTCTTCTACGAGTAATTCCAGCAACCCAGATAATTCTGAAACCGGAATATCCGGTAGGCGGTAACCCATATTGATAATTTTCGGTTTATATTCCTTTTGACCTTCTTCGCCCGGTTCGGTGGTCATTAACATATAAATTTGATCGACCAATTCCGCAAATTCAGGGTCTTGATCACTACGCGGTCGGGGTAATTTTATATCTAACTCGGCGCGAATATAGCCTGGATCACTACCAAAAATAATAATTCTGTCGGCGAGCCAAACAGCATCTTCAATGTCGTGCGTGACAAATAAAATGCCTTTAATATTGGTTTTGCGCTCTAACCATAAGTCTTGTAAATCGGACAATAAATTCTCTGAAGTTAATACATCGAGTGCAGAGAATGGTTCATCCATCAATAATAAATCTGGATTGACAACCAGTGCTCGCGCAAATCCTACCCGTTGCCGCATGCCACCGGATAACTCGCGTGGATAAGCGGATTCAAATCCATCTAAGCCGATGGTGTCTATGGCTTTTAAGGCACGTTCACGGCGTTGTTTACGCTGTATGCCTTGGGCCTCTAAGCCAAGCTCTACATTTTGTAATACCGTTAACCAAGGCATTAGAGCAAAATTTTGAAATATCATGGAAATGCCTTGCACGGGGCGGTTGACTTGCTTGCCTTGATAAAAGGCTTCACCACGAGTGGGTGGGATTAATCCAGAAATAATTCTAAGTAGGGTTGATTTTCCTGAACCAGATTTGCCTAATAATGCAACAATTTCATTTTCATGCAATTTAAAATTGATTTCTTTAAGCACGAGTAATTCTTGCCGGCCTTCTTTGGTGAAAGCCTTGTCTATATGTTGTAATTCAACTAAAGGTGTTTTTTTCTGCATGATAGATATTATACAAAATTTAGTTGCTTTTAGGTGATGTGAAATAAAGTTCTTTTAATTCAAGTCGTGCTAAGTGTCCTTTTAAGGTGAACTATAATGTTTTATTAAGAGTAAAAGTGATAATTGATCATGAATAAAAAATATCGCTGTAAACATTTGGCAGCTGTACAAGAATCCTACTGGCAACATTTTTGGATTGCCTTTAGTTCTGCAGTTTGCCTCATGTTTGCTGCATTAGTCATCATGATCCATGCAATCTTGCCGATGTTTTTTGAATATACCGGTAGTCGTATTTTAGACAAGACGTTAAATCGCATTAAAAAACGCCAAAAACTTTAATGCATCGATGGCTTATTTCAGGTAGAATCAGTAAATTAGTTAATTTTGTCTAAAATGTTGTTATGGATTTAACGCCCATTCTAAATCACCTAAACGATGACCAACGTAAAGCTGTCACTAGCGAAGTGGATAGCGATATCATGGTCATTGCTGGTGCCGGCAGCGGTAAGACACGCGTATTAACACGCCGCATCGCCTGGTTAATTCAAGTCATGCAAGTACCTGCGACTGCCATACTCGCGGTAACTTTTACCAATAAAGCTGCGCATGAAATGCGCTCGCGTGTGGAAGAATTACTCCACATGCCAGTCAGAAATATGTGGATAGGCACTTTCCATGGATTATGTCACCGCATGTTACGCTTACATTATGCCGATGCGGATCTAGTAGAAAATTTTCAAGTCATGGATAGCGATGATCAATATCGTTTAATTCGTCGCTTGCTCAAAAGTATGGGATTAGACGAAGGCCAATGGTCACCGAAAGAAATTCAATGGTTCATCAATAAAAAGAAAGACGATGGCCTACGTCCCGATAAAGTGCCACATTATGATAACTTACATACTAAAACGTTAATTAGTATCTATCAGAATTATCAAACGACTTGTGAAAAAATCGGTGTCGTTGATTTTGCCGAATTATTATTACGTGTATGTGAATTATTGCAAAAACATGAAGCATTACGCCAACATTATCAGCGTCGCTTTAAAAAGATTTTAGTCGATGAATTTCAAGATACCAATCAAATTCAATATCGCTGGTTAAATCTATTTCGCAGTGAAACTAATGACTACATGTTAGTCGGTGACGATGATCAGTCGATTTACGGTTGGCGCGGTGCCAGTCGTAATATTGAACGTTACTTAGAAGATTATCCGCAGACAGAAATTATTCGTTTAGAACAAAACTATCGATCAACGACAACAATTTTACAAGCAGCCAATGCGATTATCGCGAATAACCAATCGCGCTTAGGTAAACAGTTATGGACCAGTGGTCATCATGGCGAACCGATTCGCATTTATGCCGCTTACAATGATTTAGATGAAGCGAAATATGTTGCCACTATCGTAAAAAAATGGTTGCAAGACGGCAACCGACGAGATGAATGCGCGATTTTATATCGTTCCAATGCGCAATCTCGTGTACTAGAAGAAGCATTTATTCAGGCGAACATTGCTTATCGAGTTTATGGTGGCTTACGTTTTTACGAACGCGCAGAAATTAAAGATACTTTAGCCTATATGCGTTTGATCGTTAATCCCAATGACGATTCTGCTTTTGAAAGAATTATCAATACGCCAACACGTGGCATCGGTCATGCAACGTTAGAACATTTACGTCAACTCGCGAAAACGGCAGATATTTCCTTATGGCAAGCGTGTTTACAAGTCATCGAGACCAAGTCACTCAGCGCTAGGGCATTAAACGCACTAGAGCGTTTTGTGTCATTGATTAGTGATATGGCGCAAACTTGCGCTGAATTAGAATTAGCCGAAATAGTCGAGCATGTGATCCATCATAGTGGTTTACACTTTCATTATCAAAAAGAAAAAGGTGAAAAGGCGAGAACTCGATTAGAAAATTTGGATGAACTCGTCACTGCAGCAAAAACTTTTACTAGTGAAGAAAGCAGTAATTTACTGCAAGCTTTTTTAGCTAATGCTGCCTTAGAAGCTGGTGAAGGCCAGGCCGATGAACATACGGATTACGTACAATTGATGACATTACATTCCGCTAAAGGTTTAGAATTTCCCTTAGTGGTTTTAACCGGGATGGAAGATGGTTTATTTCCGCATCAAATGTGTTTGGATGAGCTGAAACAATTAGAAGAAGAACGGCGTTTATGTTACGTCGGTATTACTCGCGCCAAGCAGCAACTTTTTATGACTTACGCAGAAATACGTCGCCAACATGGCCGTGAAATGTATCACAAACCTTCACGTTTTATTCGGGAAATTCCCGCCGAATTGTTAGAAGAAATTCGCTTGCAAACAAAAATTTCACGCCCAGTGAGTTTAGCTATGAATACGCGTGACTATTTTGCGGCAGAGACTGCAATAAATATTGGTGCGCACGTGTTACATCAAAAATTTGGCGAAGGCATTGTCATGGCATTTGAAGGCCAAGGTGATAATGCTCGCGTGCAAGTGCGCTTTAGCGATCAAACCCGCTGGTTGTTAGCCAGTTTTGTCGAAGTGGTTTAAAAGAATTTCTGTCATTCCAGAATTTTTGCATAGGGACATGCGAAAATGTCTGGAATCCAGGTCGGTGCCAGGGATGGTTTGTATGAAATAAATCACTATTTCATAGAATCTCCTGGATATCCGCCTTCGCGGCGTTGTTGCATAAATCAAAAAATAACCAATTTGTTCTTGTCATTCCGGAATTTTTTGCAACTAGGGCGTCGTCCTCTGGCTTGACCAGAGGAAGGGCAAAAAATGTCCGGAATCCAGGTCGGCGCCAAGGATGGATTGTATGAAAAAACTC
>JBCDIY010000147.1:0-4550 GCA_038748435.1 Pseudomonadota bacterium
CAACTTTTTCGAAGATAGGTTTAAATGATTTACACGGTCCACACCACTTGGCCCAAAAGTCGATGAAGACGATGTCATTATTTGCAATTTGCACATCAAGATTGTCCTTGGTTAATACCTCTAAACTCATAATTTAATCCTTTTTCTCTATCACATTCATAATTGTCTTCGTTACCGTTTCCACAGCCATTGTGCCATCAATTTTGATATATCGCGGTGCCTTCTCTGTTGTATTTCTTTGCCAATTTTGAAAAAACTCAATCAGTGGCTTAGTTTGGTTATGATAGACTTGCAAACGTTTGCGCACCGTTTCGTCTTTATCATCATCACGTTGAACTAAAGGTTCTCCAGTGATGTCGTCCAATCCTCTTTGTTTTGGTGGATGATATAAAACATGGTAAGTCCTGCCAGAAGCTGGATGAATACGTCGCCCTCCTAAACGCTTCACTAAATCTTCATCAGCAATAGCAATTTCAATCACGTAATCGATACTGATACCTGCTTGTTGCAATGCTTTGGCTTGAGCGATAGTACGCGGAAAACCATCGAATATAAAACCCGATTGACAATCAGCAGCTTGTATTCGTTGTTGCACCAATTCAAAGATCAATTCATCTGAAACCAATGCGCCTGATTGCATCACTGATTTTACCTGATTACCCAAAGGCGAGTTGGATTTGACTGCTTCACGTAACATTTCTCCCGTAGAAATCTGTGGTATTGAAAATTGATTCGCTAAAATCTGCGCTTGTGTGCCCTTTCCAGCACCTGGCGCACCAAGAAATATAATTCGCATTTTTTTTGCTCCCATGAATTTAACCTAGCATATAAGCAATGTTTTATTAGAAATTACCTTAATTTAAGATATAATTTTACCTGATTAAATTGTTAATATAAACGGGCAAAAGTTATGCAGTCAATTATTGTATTCGATATCGAAACGATACCTGATATCGAAAATGGTCGACGTTTGTTAAACCTAGCGGATTTAAGCGATGATGAAGTATTACAAGCGATGCAAACGCTACGGCAGCAAACTCATGGCAGCCAATTTCCACCTTTACACCTACACAAAATCATTGCACTATCATTAGTGTTGCGTCAAGCTAATCATTTCAATGTCTGGTCTTTGGGTGATATCGCTGCGCCGGAAAAGGAAATTATTAGCCGATTTTTCTCTGGTATCAGCAAATTCCGACCTATGTTAGTTTCTTGGAATGGCGGTGGATTTGACTTACCTGTTCTGCATTATCGGGCACTGTTACACGGCATAAGTGCACCTCAATACTGGGAAACCGGTGATGAGGACCAGGCGTTCCGCTGGAACAATTATCTTAATCGTTACCATTATCGTCATTTAGATTTAATGGATATTTTGGCAAATTATCAAAATCGTGCTTTTGCACCGCTAACCGATATCGCTACCATGTTAGGGTTCCCTGGAAAAATAGGCATGGATGGCAGTCAAGTGCTTACTGCTTATAGAAATGGTGAAATAGCAGCGATACGTAATTATTGTGAAACCGACGTATTAAATACTTACTTGATTTACTTACGTTTTCAATTAATACGTGGCAAATATGATGAAAAAGAATATAATAATGAAATTAAGCTAGTAAAAGAGTTTTTAGCAAAATCAGCTAAACATCATCTGCAAGAATTTTTAGAAAAAATGCAGCCATTAGAAAATTAGTTAGTATTAATGTAGTAAAATGCCATACAATTCACATAACAATGTATTAATCGAAAACCTCAGTCATGATGGCCGCGGCATTTGTCATATCGATGGTAAAATTACCTTTGTCGCAAATGCTCTGCCCTCTGAAATCGTTGAATTAAAAATTATTAAACGCAAAAATAAATTTAACGAAGCGATTGCTAATAAAATCAACAGCAGCAGTGTGGATCGAGTTACCCCCAAATGTGATTTTTACACGCTTTGTGGTGGTTGCAGCCTGCAACATCTTGCCCCCAAAGCACAAATACTTCATAAACAAAAAGCCCTGTTAGAACAATTACAACATTTTGCTAACGTCCAACCTAAGCAAATCTTATCACCACTTTATGGCCCTAGTTATGGTTATCGGCACAAAGCACGTTTGAGTGTACGTTTTGTCAAGAAAAAAAATCGAGTTCTCGTTGGCTTTCGGGAAAAACAAAGCCATTATGTTTGTGAAATGTCGCATTGTGATGTGTTAAAACCGGAAATATCAGACTTGATCATGCCACTAAGAGAACTTATCACTAATTTGTCGAATAAAGAATCTATTGCCCAAATCGAAGTTGCGGCCGATGCAGAAAAGCTTTGCTTAGTATTGCGAAATTTAACTGCTTTTACTCGCCAAGATATCCAAGCATTGAAAAATTTCGCAGCAAATTATCGCATTCATTTATATATTCAACCTGGAGATTATGATTCCATAGAATTAGTTTATCCCGAAGCAAAAACAACTTTATTAAAACAAACCTTAGTTAATTATCAACTTGAACTGTTTTATCAACCGATTGAATTCTCCCAGGTGAATCCTTATATCAACGAGAAAATGATTCAACAAGCATTAGGTTTATTGCAAGTCAAAACAGACGAACGCGTATTAGACTTTTTTTGTGGTTTTGGCAACTTTACTTTGCCATTGGCACGGCAAGCTGAGCAAGTGATTGGCATTGAGGCGAATGAAAAAGCCATAAAACGCGCTAAAATGAATGCCGAACATAACCAACTTAGCAATGTTGAGTTTCATGCTGCTGATTTGCGTCTAGACCAACAGCATCGCGCCTGGACGCAAGGCAAATTTGCTAAAATATTGCTAGATCCACCTCGAAGTGGCGCTTTAGAATTACTCCCACTAATTGCTAAGTTAAATCCACAGCGGATTGTTTATGTTTCCTGTAATCCGGCGACGTTAGCACGTGACATTGGTAAACTCGTTCATGAACATCAATATCAACTCGATACCATTGGTATCATGGACATGTTCGCCAATACTAGTCACATTGAATCCATGGCATTATTGACAAAGAATTAAATATGGTTAAATTAAGAGAAGAATTTCATCACCCTACTGAAGACATCATCTACCCTGAAATTTGGTTTGAACATGTCGCGCATAATCGTTCCGCGGCAGACATAGAATTTTTAAGAAGCGCGTTTGCACTGGCAGAACTTGCCGGCGAAGGCCACGCTACTTTCACTGGCGTGCCGGTTATCCAAAATGCTTTAGCCATGGCGGATATTGTCGATAATCTTCAGCTCGATGTAGAAACCATAGCTGCAACATTGCTTTATCCTTGTGTCGAATATGCCGACCTGGCCATCGCCGATATCGCAGAACAATTGGGCGCTAATATCGCCAAATTAATTCATGATGTTAAAAGTATGCAGGCTATTCGGCAATTTTATCTACTCTCCAAACAAAGCTTACAAAGCCATAGTCAAATCGATAATCTGCGTAAAATGTTATTAGCAATGGTTGATGACATCCGTGTGGTATTGATTAAATTAGCCGAGCGCGTTTGTACTTTACGTCAATTAAGACATTTAGATACCACAACGCAAGTTGATATTGCCCAAGAAACCCAAGAAATTTATGCCCCTTTAGCCAATCGTCTAGGTATTGCGCAAATTAAATGGGAATTAGAAGATCTTTCTTTTCGTTACTTGCAAGCGCCAATTTATAAAGAGATAGCCAGTCAGGTGGCTATGAAACGTAGCGAACGCGAAAGTTATATCGGTAAAATTATCAATTCGATCGATGAGCAACTCAAAGATCACAGTATAAGCCACTATCAAATCGATGGTCGCGCCAAACATATTTTTAGTATTTACAAAAAAATGCAACGCAAAAATATCGGCTTTGATAAAGTTTTTGACGTTATTGCTGTGCGTATCTTAGTTAAAGATATTGAAAGTTGCTATGCAGTATTGAGTCTAGTGCATTTGATGTGGCAACCGATTGCAGCAGAATTTGATGATTACATTAATCACCCTAAGCCTAACGGCTATCGTTCTTTACATACGGCGGTGATTGGTCCACAAAACAAAAACGTAGAAATTCAAATCCGCACCTTTGCTATGCATGATGAAGCCGAACTCGGTGTCGCCGCACATTGGATTTATAAGGAAGGCAAACAAAAAAAATCAACTTACAATGATAAAATCGCTTGGTTACGCCAAATTATGGATTGGCAAAAAGAAATCAGCCCAGAAGAACAAGCAAACCAACCCGATACGTTGACGAAGCAATTATTTAACGACAGGATATATGTATTTACGCCTAGAAGTGAAATTCTCGATTTACCCGCCGGCGCTACACCATTAGACTTCGCCTATTTGGTCCATACTGAAATTGGCCATCGTTGTAAAGGTGCAAAAATCAACGACCATATTGTACCACTGACTTATCAATTGAAAACCGGTGACAAAATAGAAGTACTCACGGCAAAATTTCCTAATCCTAGCCGTGATTGGCTAAACGCAAATTTAGGTTATGTAAAAACTTCACGTGCGAAAGCAAAAATCCATCTATGGTTTAAAAAACAAGATTATGAAA
>JBCDIY010000148.1:0-4547 GCA_038748435.1 Pseudomonadota bacterium
ATAACATCGATAAGCGCGCGCCTATATTTACCCCAAGTAAACTACCAAAAGAAACGCCGATAACCGAAGGCCAGTGGACATAACCACTGCTAAATTGCGGCAAACCAATTTGATGCCAACCGGTGAAGATTACGGTTATGGTACCCGCAATTGCTATCGGTAATCCACAAGCTGCTGCTATCCCACTGGCTTTGCGAATTGGAACACCGTAGCGCGTTAAAAATGGCACCCCTAATGTACCCGCGCCGATACCTAGTAATCCAGAAGGCATACCAATAAAAATGGATATAACTGCTGTTTTCCAGTGCTTGGGGACGCGCTTCTTAGTTTTTGGCTTAACCAAGAAAAACATTTTCACGGCAACTATCAACAAAAATATTGAGAAAATAATTTTTAAAATTGTCGTGGAAATTAAATTGGCGGAAAAGGCACCTAACATAGAACCGATAACAATTCCTGGACTCATCATAAAAAATAATTTCCAGATAATTGCCCGGCGTTGATTGTGAGAAATGATAGAAAAAATCGAAGTGAATACCATAGTTGCTAACGAAGTGCCTGTAGCAACATGCATAATAATAGTCGGATTGACATGCATCACCATAAAAACAATCGCCAGGGCTGGAACCACTACGATCCCACCACCTAAACCTAACAGTCCTGCAGTAATACCGGCAAAAATGCCGATGATAATGAAGATAAAATATTGCAAAAGAATTAGCATATTGTTTTTTTCCTTTTATTTACCTGCGCGAATTAATCCGCCTAATCCATGTGCTTCTAACAATTGTTCTAGATTGAAGCGAATTATTTTAGGGTTATCCATTTGCATAATTTTCTTTAAAGTTTCACGTGCAGTTTGCATGGGAATATTGCGAATCACCCATTTAATTCGCGGTAAAGAGACTGAACTCATACTCAATGCATCAAAACCTAAAGCCAACAACACAATAACTGCTGCAGGATCACTTGCCATCTCGCCACAAATACTGACTTTTTTTCCGGCATTATGCCCAGATTCTAAGACATATTCTAATGCACGCAATACGGCGGGATGTAGCGAGTCGTATAAATTTGCCACCCTGGAATTGTTGCGATCCACAGCAAGAATATATTGCGTCAGATCATTTGTACCGATAGATAGAAAATCAACTTTGTTAGAGATATCAGGCGCTAAATAAACGGCTGAAGGAATTTCAATCATTACGCCTAAAGGTGGTTTAATAATATCGAAACCTTCTTCCGTCAGTTCATCATATGCTTGATTAATCAACTCTAGTGCTTCATCAATTTCATTAATACTGGTAATCATCGGCAACATGATACGCAAGTTACTAAAACCAACGCTGGCTTTTAACATGGCACGCAATTGTACTAAAAACACATCGGGATGATCTAACGTTAAGCGAATTCCACGCCAGCCTAAAAACGGATTTTCTTCTACCACTGGAAAATAAGGAAGTTCCTTATCACCGCCGACATCCAAGGTACGCATAATCACTGGTCGTGGTGAAAAGGCATTGAGTAATTGGCGATAAATTTTTCTTTGCTCTTCTTCAGTAGGAAATCGATCGCGCACTAAGAACGGCACTTCAGTACGATACAAGCCCACACCTTCAGCACCGACACTTAAAGATAAACCAGCATCAGCAGCTAGGCCCGAGTTGACAAACAATGGCACTGTATGACCATCAGGTGTAGTTGCTGGTTCACCGCGTAATTCAGCTAAATTAGTATCAAGCTCTTGTTCTTCTTGGGCCAGAATGGTAAATTCATGGCGCAAATTTTTTGATGGCTCAATATAAACTTGGCCGTAATAACCATCGACAATCACATCGACATTTTGATAATTAGCCGCTGCTGCGACTAAACCATCCACCCCCATAACTGCAGGCACACCTAAAGCTCGCGCTAAAATCGCCACATGTGAATTTGCTGAACCCCGAACTGAAACAATTCCTTTTAAACGACCTTCAGGCACTTCTGCTAAAATTGCTGGCGGTATATTTTCACCGAGTAAAATAGTGTTGGGAGGATAATCAATCATTTCATCCTGGCTTTCTTGTAATTGTGCCAAAATTCTTAAGCCCAAATCTTTAATGTCATCCGCGCGTTCGCGTAAATAAGAATCTTCCATCGCTTCAAACTGGCGAATGTGGTATTGAACTACTTTACGCAAAGCACCTTGTGCCCATTGACCTTGATTAATCTCATTAACTACTGCATCTTTGATGCCTGCACCATCCAAAATTTTTAAGTACACATCAAATAACGCTTGTTCTTCTTCGGGTAAATTTGGTGATAACCGCTGACCTAAAGTTTCTATCTGTTTTCGTGCTGCTTTAAGTGCAATATCAAACTTTAAAATCTCTTTTTCTTTATCTTTTATTTTCTTATCTGGGACTGCATCTAGATCTGCAGGTGGATAAACTAAGATGCTTTTACCAATGGCAATGCCAGGGCAAGCAGCAATACCTTCTAAACTTAAACCTTGTTTTTTTCGGCCTACTTTACGTGAGAACAATGCTTTTATAGCGCCTGTTACCTCTGCATGAGCGATAATGCCAGCAGATTGTGCGGAAACGGTAATTAAAAATGCTTCTTCAGCTTCATCAAATCGACGTTTTTCTGTCTGTTGTAAAACAATCACACCGAATAGTTTTCGATGGTGAATAATCGGCACAGCTAAAAATGCAGAATAACTTTCTTCTTTCAAACCCGGATGATAGACAAAATTTGGATGCGACGGTGCATCCTCTAAGTTTAAAGGTTCTTCACGTTCAGCAACGAGTCCAACCAAACCTTCATTACGTTTTACTCTTACTTTGCTAACCGCATCTACATTTAAACCTGAAGTGGCCATGGCGACTAATTCATCGGTTGCTTCATCGATCAAAAAAACCGTACATGCTTCAGTTTCGACAGCTTCGCGCACACGCTCAACCATGATTTGTAGCGCTTCGCCAAAATCATGTGCAGCATTTACTTCTTGTACAATGCGTCTAAGCGTTTTGAGCATTTATGTTCCTAGATTAATGTTATTTACGGCATTGCTTTATGCAGCAACGCCACTTGTGCGAGAATGGTAAGTCTATACTTATTCAACAACCATTGCATTTACCCGGTTATCTCTAAGTGATGCTTAGAATAACAGCAACAAAAGCTATGTACTTACTGGATCAACTTGAGGAAATACTAAAGGTTCAAGTTCTGCTAGTGCTTTGCGGTAAACATAACGCTTGAAAGCAATGACTTCTTTAACTGGCTCCCAATAATTTACCCAACGCCAATGATCAAACTCAGGTGTACTTGTATGATCCAAGCAAACCTTATCATCCGTACTTAATAATTTTAGCATGTACCATTTTTGCTTCTGTCCTATACAGATTGGCTTGATATGATAACGAATAAACCGCTTAGGTAGGCGATAACGTAACCAACGTGAAGTCACACCAAGTAATTTAACATCTGTGGCGTGTAAACCTAATTCTTCTTGTAATTCTCTATACAGTGCATCAACAGGTTTTTCATTTTTATCAATTCCGCCTTGTGGAAATTGCCAGGCATTTTGACCGCAACGCTTCGCCCAAAACAAACGCCCAGCCCGATTTGCAAGTATAATACCCACATTTAAGCGGAAACCATCACTATCTATCACTTATTTGTCCCCAAGATTCATTAATGCCTATTTTTTCATAAATTGGGGAGAACAGCAATGAGATTAGGGTATGGTTTACTATTTGCTAGTATTTATTCATTTTTCTTAGGTTCAACTTCGATGGGATCTTGAGTTTTTTTCTCTTGGCCTAAATTGGCTTTGGCATTTTGCATATTGCCTTTTTTTAAATTGTAAATAGCCCAAACTTGCGCTAAAGCTCGACCATTAATTCGACCTAAAATGGTTCCTTGGCTTCTTTGTTGACTTAAACGCGCTGCATAATGGTCAGCATCCATTAACTCACCTGCAGTAAAATCGATAACTATCGACTGCGTATTATGCCACTCTTTATAAGTCTCCAATTCTGCCAATGGTGCAGCGATGTAATCTAAAGTGCAACAAAAATGGTAATTTGCTTGATAACCTTCGATGGTCCGTTTTAAATCAATTGGCTGATCAGATGCAATCATGCCACCTGCGGGCTGTAAACCAAAAATTAAAATGCCTTGATCCGGCTGGCAAAGCTTATTGATATTTTTACTTAGTAAATTGATTATTTCTGGAATTAACAATACAAAAGCATTGGGTATTCTTTCAAATGCAGTATGGGTATCGCCGCGAAAGGCTTTGATACGATCGGTTTCGTAATTTTGTATCATACCGATAAAATAATCGTAATCCATTCAATCACCTAGGCCACATAAATCATTGCTTTGTCAGTTAAAACTGGATGAGTCGCTAATAAAATAATTGTAGCTTTAAAAACTCTCAACTTCCGAGAATATTGCTTGTTTTTTCACGTATATAGAAATATGATAGATAAACAATTTGTTAAAGGCTGTTATATCTATCCAAATTTTGTAGAAAGTATAAGCTAAAAGTTGTTCAA
>JBCDIY010000149.1:0-4546 GCA_038748435.1 Pseudomonadota bacterium
ATCACATCGCAGCAAGTTGAGACAGTGAAAACGATTAATCTCCCAAGCCATAGCCAGCAACAAAACCAAGCAAGCGTCATTTTCAAAAGAGTACCTGCACAAACTAATCCAAGCACAAAAACTCAAGTGGTTAACAACCCACAAGTTGCTACTAAAGAAAAAAACTTAATCAATCACCACTCAGCTCAAAAGCAACCACATGTAATCCAACTCAATCGCACAGGCAAGCTTGAAGTCAATCACGCTGCGAATAAGGCTTTTACGTCAGAGCAAAAAGTTCAACCTACGCTTAAAATCAATTCAAAACAGTTAAAAGCAAAAATCACGCCTAGCCAGAGTGGTAAGACGTTGACTATCCCGTTACATTCAACAACACGTACGAATGTGGCTTTAACTAAACACCCAACTACAGCAAAATTGCTCCAAGCTAAGCGAAATCAAGCAAATAACAATAAACAACAAAACATGGCTTTAATTAAAGTCCCGGTACATGCAAGTAAACCAATAAACTTACAACCTAAACACCAAAAAAACCAAGCAAATAAGCATAGCCAAAAAAACTTTGCTTTGATTAAAGCGCCGGTAGTTGCCAGTAAGCAAAATAATCTGCAAGCAAAAAAAATAACCGTAGTGGCAAAACCACGCATTAAAAAAGCATTAACAACAAAAAACCCTAGTAAACTGCAAAAATCACAGAATCGGTATCTTTTAAGTCGCAACAAAGATCATTTTACCTTACAGTTAATTGGTTTAAGTAAAGCGGCAGAAATGCAGCGTTTTATCGAAAAATATAAACTTAAAGGTAAAGCACATTTTTTTCAAACGGTATTGCATGGTAAACCATGGTTTATTCTAGTTTATGGCGATTTTAAAACCGTGAAAGGTGCATTGCAAGCCAAAGCAAAAATGCCGGCAGATTTACAAAAGTATCATCCGTGGATACGCAAGATGCGATACGTGCAATCGGAAATACATGAGCAAGCCAAATCGTAATGATAAACGAATCCAAATTATTCGTAGCCGGTGTGCAGGGCAGCGCAACACCGGGTAATCAATGGGGACGATAAGCAAAACTTCTGATAAAGATATTGACAAATCTCCCCTAACCCCTCTTTTGCAAAAAGGCGTTGTTGCGTAAATAGGATCTGTCATCCCCGCGAAGGCGGGGATCCAGGAGAATCTATGAAATAGTGAGTTTTTTCGTACAATCCATCCTTGCTACCGACCTGGATTCCGGACATTTTTTGCCTTCCATGGCAAAAAATTCCGGAATGACAAGAACAAATTGGTTATGTATTGATTTACGCAACAACGCCTTTGCAAAAAGAAGAGGACAGATCTGTAGCCGGTGTGCAGCGTAGCGAAACACTGGGAAATAAGTGATTAGCAATCTAATCTTGGTATAGCGCAGCAGGATCACTGGGTTGTACCGTTCATGTCGGTTGAAGTGAGCATTACAAAAGCTAAAAAAACCCATAATCACCATTGCAAAACAGTTCAAAAAATAGCATAATGATTTGATAGAATTATGACTATGATTATAAATTTCAACACCTTAGATAAATACCAAACTATATTATGCCAATTCCTTCTTGGTAGAAATTCACTTAACCTGCTATAAGCTAAATTTTTTTTGAGACAGCGATGAAATTACGAACATCTATTTCCAGAAAAGCGTTATTATTCACAGCGATCGGCGGCATGGTCGGTTCGGGCTGGTTATTCGGGCCTTATTTTGCAGCTAAGGCGGCAGGGCCTGCAGCAATTATCGCTTGGTTATTAGGCGGCATGTTGATGTTGGTAATTGCGTTAACATTTGCTGAATTGGCGTCAAGTTTCCCTGCCGCCGGTGGTATTGTACGTTACGCTGAACTCAGCCATGGTAAGCTCACGAGTTTTACTTTATCGTGGGTGGCTTGGCTGGCTGCAGCCATGGTCGCACCTATAGAAACCATGGCGGCTATGCAATATGCCGCAGATTACCTACCTAATTTAGCAGTGCATGTCGATAAAACGATTAACCTAACACATATTGGTATCGCGGTAGCCATGGCATTGATGTTTATCATGTGTATCGTTAATTATTATGCAGTGAAATTTTTCGCTAAAAGCAATAGCATTATCGTCAGCTGGAAGTTAATCATCCCTTTCGCCACCATTTTGATTTTGTTGATACATAAATTTCAGCCGAGTAATTTTTTCAGTCATGGTTTTATGCCGTTAGGTTGGCACGGAATTTTGGCAGCCTTACCTACGGCCGGGGTGATATTTTCTTTCATCGGTTATAGTCCGGTGATACAACTGGCTGCCGAAGCAAAAAATCCGCAACGCACTATCCCGTTTGCAATTATCGGTGCGATTATCATCTGCATTCTACTTTATTGTTTACTTGAATTTGCTTATATCGGTGCATTGAATCCTGAGCATTTCAGTAGTGGATGGACAAATTTAAATTATAAAAACGACGCTGGCCCTATCGCTGGAATTATCGGTGCGTTTGGCATCATTTGGTTTTTAAAAATATTATATATCGATGCTTTAATTTCTCCGTTAAGTACCGCCTATATTTATACCACTGCTACAGCACGCATGAACATGGCCATGAGCCACATTGGTTTTATGCCACAATGGATGCAGCGAGTGAATCAATACAGTTCACCTTGGAATGCGATTTTAACCAACTTTTTCGTTGGTATTTTATTTTTCTTACCTTTTCCAGGTTGGCAATCTATGGTGAGTTTTTTAGTGTCTTGCTTTGTTGTCGCTTATGCCATCGGGCCTTTGTCTTGCGCAGCATTACGCAAATCATTACCGCAGGTAAAACGACCGTTTAAACTACCGTTTGTAAATTTCATCTGTCTAAGTGCTTTTTACATCTGTAATTTAATTGTCTATTGGACTGGCTGGCATGTGATTTGGAAAATGTTATTAACCATTACCTTAGGCTATTTATTTTTATTGATTCAACAAAATTTCCGTGAGCAGAAAATAAATATGGATATTAAACACGGCAGTTTTATCTTTGTTTATTTAATCGGCATGGGAGTCATTGCCTACTTGGGGAGTTTTGGCGGCATTAAATTGATTCCTTTTGGCTGGGACTTCCTTGTCTTAGCTATTTTTAGTATCGTTGTATTTCAATATGCACAATATGCAGCGATTAAAAACCGTGATATTGAATCGCTAACGCATATTAATTATCAATTGGCTGAGCGTAAAAGTTAACGCTAGTTGCGATTATGCGGCTTATCATAGTCTAGTAACGGCCCTTTAGGAACGATGCCAGTCGGATTAATTTCTTTATGGCTTTGATAATAATGCTCTTTGATGTGCTTGAAGTTAACCGTGTCTTTGATGCCAGAATATTGATATAGCTCGCGTAAATAGTTAGACAAATTTGCATAATCTTCGATGCGACGCAGATTACATTTAAAGTGACCGACATAAACACTATCGAAACGTATTAGCGTAGGAAACAAACGCCAATCGGCTTCGGTAAGTACATCGCCAACTAGATATCGCTGTTGACCTAAAAGTTTTTCGACTTTATCTAAAGCAGCAAATAATTTTACTATGGCTTCATCATAAGCAACTTGAGTGGCAGCAAAGCCACAACCATAGACACCATTGTTTATATTATCGTAAATAAAGCGATTCATCTCATCGATTTCGATGCGTTTATTTTCTGGATAAAAATCTTGTTGATTATCAGTAAGCGCATTAAATTCACCATTTAACATGCGGATAATTTCCGAAGATTCATTATTAACGATCGTCTGTTTTTGTTTGTCCCACAAAACAGGCACTGTCACCTTGCCACTATATTGCGGATTTGCTTTAAGATAAACTTCATATAAGTAATTTGCTTGATGCAGTGGATCGTTACTTTCCTCGTGTTGGGCGCCAAATTCCCAGCCGTGATCACCCATATAAGGCTTAACGAAGGACAATGAAATGATTTTTTCCAAGCCTTTTAGTTTTCGAAACATCAATGTTCTTGATGCCCATGGGCAAGCATAGGAAATATATAAATGATAGCGATTAGCTTCTGCTTTGAATTCACTACTACCGTCAGCTGTGACCCATTGGCGAAATTGACTGTCTGGTCGTACGAAACACCCACGTTTATCGTGAGCTGCTATCGGCTTTTGTTGCCATATACCATCGATTAACATACCGCCCATAATCGTCTCCTGATTTTTTGTACCGTAGCCGGTGTGCAGCGTAGCGCAACACCGGAATAGTTAATCTTATCACAATACTTATGCCATAACGGGTGTGCAGCGCAATACAGGGATGTTATTAGAGTATGTACATTGTTGCGAAAATAGAGTTTATATATTGCACCTTATGTTTAAGATAATTTTCTTGAGTGTAGGTACAATACTCTACGTCCCTCCCTTTTTTAAAGGCGTTGTTGCGTAAACAGCATCTGTCATTCCCGCGAAGGTGGTGTTGTTGCATAAATAGGACTTGTCATCCCCGCGAAGGCGGGGATCCAGGAGAATCTATGAAATAGTGAGTTTTTTCATACAATCCATCCTTG
>JBCDIY010000150.1:0-4545 GCA_038748435.1 Pseudomonadota bacterium
ATACAAAGCTTGCAGCGATGACATATTGTTTAATCAAAAGCATATTTTTTTGAGCGTAGTAGCGGCTAACTAATACCGATAAAGCTTGGGTCAAGCCAAAGAAAACCATAATAATGAATGTAACAAATTGGGTCACTATTTGTGATGCCGCCAAAGCATTAATCCCTAAATACCCCATAAAATAACTTGCCACCGTAACGGCAGCAAGCTCGCCAACAAACTGCGCACCGATAGGCAAACCGAGAAACAATATTTTTTTTATCTCATATAGACTGACGACTGCTCGACGACTAAAGATTTGATATTTTTTCACTATACCTGCAACAGGAAAATAAACCAGCAATACCACTAACGTAACAATCTGCGTAATGAAGCTGGCGATGGCTACACCGGTTAAACCACATTGTGGTAAGCCCCATTTACCTAAGACAAAAGCATAGGCACTAACGATAATAATCGGTAACCTCAGCACACTTATTACTAAACTCACTTGTGGCTTGCCAATACCAATATAAAATTGCGCTGCAGTAACCACTAGCATCATTGGCAACATGGCCAAAGCATTATAATGAAAATAACCCTTTGCAATGGCAACGAGTTTAGGATCTTGGCCTAGCCATAAAAGCAATTTATCAAAATGCCATAATATTAAAGCAATTCCTACAGCGAGTAAGATAGCTAGGCAAAAGCCGTTAATAACAATGCTTGGGATTTTTTCGAGTTTGCCCTCTTTTGCATGACTAACTAGAATACTCACTGCATTGATGGTCATAAAGCCGACTGAAGATATCGTGATATAAGAAAAGAATGCCAACACAGCTGCGGCCAGCTCCAAACGGCCTAATCTTGCGAGAAATAGCATGGAAATGAAATTCCCTAAGATATTCACTAAACTAGACGCTGCAATGGGTAGAGCAAATAGAGTAATTTTACCCATAGAATTAGTTAAAGATTCATTTGACATGGTATTGCCTCAATAAAGTCCAATCCTAACATTTAATTTGCAATTATGAAAAAATATTTAAAATTTCTAGCTAAAAAAACTACTGATCTAAAGCAACTTTGCAGCCAGTGTTTAAAGCCGTTACAATAAGGCCATGATAATTTTTAAGAATGTCAGTAAAAGTTTTGATAAAAACAAAACTTTTGTTGTCAAAAACATAGACTTAACTATCCATGATAGTGAAATATTAGTATTATTAGGATCTTCTGGTTGTGGCAAAACCACCACCCTGAAAATGCTAAATCGACTAGTCGAGCCCAGCGATGGCCAAATCACCCTCGATGACAAGCCAATTAAATCTTTCGATCGTGTCAATCTGCGTCGTAGCATGGGTTATGTGATTCAAGGGGTAGGCTTATTTCCGCATATGACGGTAGCGGAAAATATTAGCATCGTGTTGCGCTTGCTAGGAAAATCCGAGGACGAACGGTTAAAATGTGCCATGGAATTGCTGTCTTTGATCAACTTAGATCCAAAAGAATATGCTTTTCGCATGCCAGATGAACTTTCTGGTGGCCAACAACAGCGCGTCGGCGTCGCCCGAGCACTGGCTAACAATCCAAAATATTTATTAATGGATGAACCATTCGGTGCATTAGATTCCATCACTCGCAATGCTTTACAAGATGAATTATTACGTCTCAATACTGAATTACATAAAACCATTGTTTTTGTTACGCATGATATTTTAGAGGCTTTTAAACTGGCTGACCGCATTGTCGTAATGAACAAAGGCCGCATCGAACAAATCGGCACGAAAGAAGATATATTAAATCATCCGGCAACGCCGTTTGTGCAAGAACTCATACAAACGCCAACAGAACAACTCGCCAATTATCAGGAAATCTTAAAAGAGGAATAATGCAAACTTCATTGTTAAGCTATTTAATGCAGCAAGCACCGCTATTAGGTATGAAAACGATAGAGCAAATTTATCTGGTGCTTGTTTCCGTAGTCATTGCTCTCATCATTGGCATTCCCTTAGGCATTTTCACTGCAAGATATAAGTCGATCAAAACTTTTATTCTGCGCACCGTCAGTACGTTATGGACGATTCCAAGCTTAGCATTATTAGCATTTTTTATTCCTTTTTTTGGTATCGGTTTTAAACCAGCAATCATTACCTTGGCTATCTACGCTTTATTACCAATTTTACGTAATACCGTGGCTGGTATAGAAAATATTCCAGCTGAAAATGTAGAAATTGCTCGTGGCATGGGCTTTACCAATTGGCAACGCTTATGGATGGTCGAAGTACCCCTAGCAATGCCAGTAATTATGTCAGGCATTAGAACTGCGGTTTCCATCACCGTTGGTGTCGCAACCCTGGCAGCATTTATCGGCGCCGGCGGCTTGGGAGATTTTATCAATCAGGGACTCGCGCTTAATGATACCCGATTAATTTTATTAGGCGCCATTCCAGCAGCTTTATTAGCTTTAATTTTCGATTTTATCATTGCTAGAATTGAAGCGTTCATTTGGGGCAAACGCAATATCACCATGAAGCAAAGAAAAAAACGCGTACGCTTTTTAGGGGTATTATTGGTGATATTGAGTTTAGGATTTTTCTTAGTATGGCATTATTACATTAATCCAAGCTACGCCAAAGTTGTACGCATCGGCACCAAAAATTTTACCGAACAATTTGTTCTCGGTGAACTCATGGCACAAATGATAGAGAATCACACTGACATTCATGTCGAGCGTAAATTTAATCTCGGTTCTACAGCGATTTGTCAGCAAGCGATGCTAAATGGCTCTATCGACATGTATCCAGAATATACTGGCACCGCATATTTACTCGTATTACACAAAAAACTTCCGAAGAATTCCGCTAACATGCCAGAAAAAATTTATACTGATGTCAAGCAAGATTACGCCAAACAATTCCACATCATTTGGTTAGCACCTTTTGGTTTTAACAATACCGAAGCATTAGTTCTAAAACAAAAATTGGCAGCAGCATACAATCTAAACACCATTAGTAATTTAGTCGCTATCGCGCCCCGGCTCATCGTTGCCGGCCCAGCAGAATTGTTAGAACGCCCTGATGGATTAAAAGGTTTAAGAAAAGCTTATGGATTAAAATTTAAATCGATCCGCCAAATGGACCCAGGACTCATGTACAAAGCCTTGGAAAGTAATGCGGTGGATGTACTTGCAGGTTTTTCCACCGATGGCAGAATTATTCAATATCATTTAAAAGTATTAATCGACAATAAACATTTTTATCCGCCATATTACGCAGCCCCATTAATACGTGCAGCAACGTTAAAAAAATATCCACAAATCGCTAAAGCATTAGCACCACTTGCTAATGCAATTAATGATAAAACCATGCAACAATTAAATTATCAAGTTGATGTGTTAAAACGTTCACCGGCACAAGTTGCGCATGCATTTTTGTTACAACGCGGGTTGATCAAAGATTAATTTCTTTTGTTATTGATGAGATCTAATAGTATCTTAAAGCAACCCAGTGTATCACTTGGTTGCGTACTACCTACATTAGCGTTGCTGGGCTCTCTTCGCAACTGACATGGCCAAGAAAGAAGCTAAAATTAAGTTAAAATTGGAGCTTTATCACGCTCATCTAAATCTAACAACGCCTTAAAAGCTGTTTGGCGTGCAGGTAAATACTTTATTTTCTCTGCATTACCTAAACAAATTTCAATTTGGTCGTCATAAAATTTTTTTCCTAACGGCATATTATCAATTTGGCGTTGATAAAGTCCCCACACTGTCCGCCAGACTTCAACTGCAAAACAATATAAATATAATTGTTGCTTCGCTTTGTCAATATCTGCAAATGGTGAGGGTGGTTTAAATTTTTCTGACGATGGTTTCTGTTGGGTTTGGTTGAACTGCTTCACATATTCTGCAAATACAGTGTCTAAATAATTGACAAAAGCATCACCATCTAATTCTATTCCAGTTTGGACAATAAAATTAGCTAATTCCCAAAGTACACTGTTCATACCGGCATATTCAAAATCAAGAATTACAATTTCGTCTGTAACATCAGATTTAATCAAATTACCAGCAGTGATATCATTGTGGCATGGAAATTTAGGTTGAGGATTCGCTCCAAAATATTTTTTTACATCTCCATGCATTTCCCAGCATGCATTAAATTTTAATTTAAAATCATCATCCATTGGCTTTCCAAATACTCCTTCCGTTTTTAAAAAATTATGGATTAGTTCATTACGCTGAAAAATATCTACAGTGTTTGTCAATTTAAAATTTCCCAGATTTAATGTTACCATTGCTCTAATCGCATTTTTAAGTGATTGATTATTGTCAAGTGTTTTTGTAAGCTTACTATTAGTTATGCTTGTATTCGGAATAAAAACCGAAATTTGAATACCTTTATTATCAATATATATAATTTCTGGACCAAGCTTGGTTTTTTTTACGATACTATTTTTTTTATTTAAATCCTTCAATATTCCTACATTTTTTGTTTCATCATATCTATCGAAAAGTTCTTTGCAGGGTTTATTTGGCAACCTTACGACATATTTTTCTTTCGATTTTTC
>JBCDIY010000151.1:0-4528 GCA_038748435.1 Pseudomonadota bacterium
ATTATTTTTTGCACTAGATAATTTTCCAGCCTCGAGTAGGAGTTTTATACAGCTAGAAGAGGTTTTTTAATCTGCTTGCACACTAACTTTGGTATAATTATCGACAAAATGCTCGTTGAGCCAACGCGCATCATTAATAAACATCCGCACACAACCGTGACTATCGTTGTATCCTGGAACATCAAATGAGCCGTGCAGAGCAAAAGCGCGATAATAGTGCATGCAAAAAGGCATGGCAGCGCCGCCAAACGGTAACGGAAATACCGAAGAGGTACAATTATAATCTTGTTTTCGCACGACGCGATAATTGCCGGTAGCCGTACGACATGGAGCGCCAATATCATTACACCATTTTCTGCCACCTGAAACCGGTCCCCAATGAACCATATGCCCCTTTTCATCATAGGCGGCCCAAGCGAGTGTGCGTAAATCAACACGCACCCATTTCTCGCCCCTAGGGTCGATTTGTAATGGAAAAGGCGCGACATCAAAATGATTAATTGAATCTAATGTTTTTGGGATAGCAATCACGATACCCGGTCTTAAACGAACATTCATACGATTGACACGTTTGACGATATCTTGCTTTTCTTGATTAGCAAATAAATTCGACCAACTGTCGCCACTTTTCACTCTATAACAGGTATAATGCGGGTTGTTGCATAGTTTTTCCCCATAGCGCTTTGCAGCAATCGCATTAGTACACACAAGCGCGAGGGACAATGCTGCAACCATGGAAATTGCGGCTTTCATAGTTACCTCTCTTGTTGAGACTGACGGCAAATTATGTTAACGAAAAATATTTTTGTATTTTTATTTGGCAATATTTTCCAGTACATTATAATTATCACGTAACGATGCTTATTGCTAGAAACTTTTGGGAGTGTTGCACGTTAGCGTGAATCAACTTAAGTATAGACAACCGGCTAAATAAGCAATATCAGTTTTGAGTATTTTTTAGGCAGCGAATCATGCAACAGAAGCAACAAACTTATACACATTTTGGTTATGAAACCGTCACCCAAGCAGAAAAAACTGCAAAAGTTGGTGAAGTCTTTGATAGTGTCGCCAATCGTTACGATTTAATGAATGATTTAATGTCTTTTGGCTTACATAGAATTTGGAAATCGCTGACAACGCATTTAAGTTTTATTAAAACCGGTAATATTGTATTAGACTGCGCAGCAGGCACAGCAGATATTAGCAAAAAACTTGCGCAGCTTGTAGGTGATACCGGTCAAGTCATCGTTTCCGATATCAATCAAACCATGTTAGGTTTAGGCCGTGCTAAATTAATCGATGCAGGTTTAGTGGAAAATATTGAATATGTCACAGCTAATGCTGAAAGTTTACCTTTCAGAGAAAATTATTTCGATGCCATCACCATCGGTTTTGGTTTACGTAATGTCACTGACATCACCAACGCCCTTGCGTGTATGCAGACAATTTTAAAACCTGGTGGGGCATTAATCATTTTAGAATTCTCCAAACCTAGTTTGCCTGGATTAGCTGCAATTTATGATCTTTATTCATTCAAAGTATTGCCTAATTTAGGCAAAATGATTGTTGGTGATCGTGATAGTTATCAATATTTAGCTGAATCAATACGCAAACATCCGGATCAAATGAACTTAAAAAGCCTTTTATGCGCAGCAGGTTTTGACAAGGTAGATTATTATAATTTTAGTGGTGGTATCGTCGCACTACACAAAGCGTATAAATTTTAATACCACACTTAAGGAGTTAAAGAATGTTAAATCTAGCGTTAGATTTTTTCGCATTGTTAGTCAATCAATATATAAAATTAGACTATGAAAGTCATACTAAGCTAAAAGCTTTAACTGAACATAACATCGCCATAGAAATCTCTGATTTAAACCTTAGTTTTTTCATTCTTTTGGCAGAAGATAAGCTTTTTTTAACCACGAATCAACCGGATATGATCAGCGTACGTTTTAAAGCGACAAGTAAAACTTATTTTGAATATCTCATTAGTGAGATTAAAGGAGATCAAAGTTTTCCTAAGGCTATGGAAATTACTGGTGATATAGAGTTTGCGCAGGCATTTCAACGGTTTTTTAAATCGATTGAAATCGATTGGGAAGAACAACTGGCTAAACTCACAGGTGATACCATTGCCAGTCAAATCGGTAAGGTTGTTAAAAAAACCACGAGTTATTTCAGCACAACAACACAAACCGTTAAGCAGAATATTCAAGAGTATTTTCAAGAAGAATTAGCCATTTTTCCTAATCGTTTAGCTTTAGAAGATTTATACCAACAAATAGATGACCTTAATTTAGCATTTGAGCGTTTAGATGCACGTTGGCAACGTCTGCATAAAGAAAGGAACCCTGCGTGAGTACTTTGAGACAATTTTATCGCCTAATTAATATTAACATCGTATTTTTAAAACACGGTTTGGATGATATTGTAACGAATATCCCTGTATTTAAACCGTTGAAAATTTTCACGTATTTAAATCCTTACAATTGGAAAAAACAAAAACGTAAACCGCAAGCAGTTAGAATTCGCGAAGCGTTAGAAGAATTAGGGCCAATTTTTGTTAAATTCGGTCAAGTATTATCAACCCGTGCAGATATTTTTCCTGATGATATTGTTAAAGAGTTAGAAAAACTTCAAGACCAAGTACCATCGTTTGCAACCGCAGAAGCAAAAAAAATCATATACAATGCTTATGGTAAAAATGTTGAAGATTTATTTGCTGAATTCTCAGAAACGCCATTAGCATCAGCCTCTATTGCCCAAGTACATACGGTTAAATTATTAAGTGGCCAAGATGCAGTAATCAAAATATTGCGGCCTAATATTGAGAAAACGATTCGTCGAGATGTCGATTTAATGTTGGCATTTGCAAAGTTGATCGATAAATATTGGTCGCAAGCAAAACGCTTACATCCAATAGAAATCGTTAAAGAATTTGAACATGTTATTTTTAATGAATTAGATTTAGTCAGAGAAGCAGCTAATGCTTCTCAAATTCGACATAATTTTCGCAATCAAGATATTTTGTATACTCCGGAAATTTATTGGGAATATGCTACTGAGCGTTGTATCGTTATGGAAAAAATTTACGGTATCCCCATCACTGACGTAGAAGAATTAAAAAATTATAACATTAATTTAAAAAAACTAGCTGAACTGGGGGTGGAGATATTTTTCACGCAAGTGTTTCGCGATTCATTTTTTCATGCGGATATGCATGCGGGAAACATTTTTGTTAATCCTAATCGTGCTGAAAATCCACAATACATTGGTATCGATTTCGGTATTGTCGGAACACTGAATAAAGAAGATCAACGCTACTTAGCCGAAAATTTTGTCGCGTTTTTTAATCGCGATTATTATAGGGTTGCACAATTACATGTCGATTCTGGCTGGGTGCCAGCAAATACCCGCGTCGATGAATTAGCGTCAGATGTGAGGGCTGTGTGTGAACCCATAATGGGTAAACCTTTGAGTCAAATTTCTTTTGGCAAAATGTTATTGCGTTTATTTCAAATTGGTAAGCGTTACAATATGGATGTACAGCCACAACTGATGTTATTACAAAAAACGCTTCTTAGTATCGAAGGCTTAGGCCGTAGGCTTTATCCTGATTTAGATTTATGGAATACAGCGAAGCCATTTTTAGAAAAATGGCTTAGAAGCCAACGCGGCGGATTGGCCACATTAAAACATATTGCCCAAGAGTTACCGATGTGGGTCGAGCGTATGCCAGAAATGCCAGGATTATTATATGATGCATTACAAACAGTTAAGCAACGTAAAAATCAACCCGAAGTCCTTATTCAAGAAAAAAAGCTTAACAAAACCAGCTTTATAAGTTTTGGGCTTGCTATTGGCTTTTTGGTTTCTTTTATTTTAACTTTGCAAGTTGCGCAAATGCATCAAGGCTCAGATTATCGCTGGCTGGCTGAAATTGAAATTATTGCCGCAATCATATTTTTTATTATCGGTTTATTCAAACGCTAAAGGAGCAGAATATGGGGATTTCTGGCATTAGCCCACTATCATTATTGCTTATTTTATTGATTGTAATCGTATTATTTGGCACAAAACGGATCCGCACTTTGGGTAAGGACTTAGGTGGTGCAGTCAAAAGTTTTCGCAAAGGTATGGCAGAAGGTCAAGCAAAAAAATCTGATAAAAAGAAATAAATTACAAGCACGCTACATCGTAAAAACATAGTGTCATTTTCTTAAAGCTGCTTCCAGGATGGGCCGGCGTAGTTGCGTAAATAGGATTTTGTGCTTTGTACCTTACAATCTAAGATGAATTTCATGATGTAAGGTGCAATAATCTACGTCCCTCCCTTTTTTAAAAGGCGTTGTTGCGTAAATAGGATCTGTTATCCCCGCGGGGCCTGTCCCCGGCTTGAACGGGGAGCGGGGATCCAGGAGAATCTATGAAATAGTGAGTTTTTTCATACAATCCATCCTTGGCGCCGACCTGGATTCCGGACATTTTTTGCCCTCCATGGCAAAAAATTCCGGAATGACAAGAA
>JBCDIY010000152.1:0-4516 GCA_038748435.1 Pseudomonadota bacterium
AAACAAGGTTTTCATTGGCGGAATTTTTTCAGTGTCTACTCACGTGCGTTTGAAAATAAATTTTTAAAAATTCTTTTGATCGTCATGTTTTGTACCGAGAGTGCCTGGTTTCTCTATTCTCACTATGTGCCGATGTATGTTAATATTGCTTTTCGCTATGTGCCACATCAAATAGGAGCGTTGATGTCGACGGCAGGTGGGATTTATATATTTTCCGTATTAGTGATTATTCGAATTTTATTACGTTATATGCAAGAGAAAAAACTTTTAATCACGAGTTTATCTTTGATGTTGCTTGGGGTAATTTTTATTTCGCTTTTCCCCTATGAATTAAGTTTTTGGTTTAACATGGTTCCATTAGTCGTTGGTGATAGTATTAGTTATGTCACGATACTTTCACTGTTTTCCAATGTTGCCGGTATTGAAGAACAAGGTTGGGTTTTGGGGGTTGCACGCGCGACGGTATCGCTAGCACGGATGTTTGGCTCGCTATTAACCTTTGGTGTATTGATAAGCTTACGTACACCATTTTTTATTTCGTTACTATTAGTGGTAATCGCTTTAATGACGTTTACACTCAGATTTCGTGGTTACACCGGTCGCGAAGCATTTAAAAACAAAATAACTAACTAAACCGTCGTCAGATTATTTATGTTTGGCTTCATTCCTCAATTCAACCGACAAAGATCATTAATACGATAAATAGCCCTTTGCGATTAGCTTTGTTTCCACTTGATGTTACAACCTTGACTAGGAATTTGTTCCGCATTGATCGGTTGGCCTGCAAGTAACGCATCCATTGCTTGGGTTAAATCTTCACCGGTGACCGCAACATCGTTACCTGGCGTTGAGGCATCAAAACGGCCGCGATAAACACATTTTAAATTGTCATCGAATAAGTAAAAATCTGGGGTGCAGGCAGCATCATAAGCTTTGGCAACCGCTTGACTTTCATCATATAAATACGCAAAAGTAAATCCATAAGTTTTAGCGTATTCTTGCATTTTTTCTGGACTATCTTGTGGGTAATCTTCTATATCATTGGAGGATATAGCGATAAATGCAATGCCTTTTTGTTGATAGGTTTTAGCAACTTTAGCCAAAACTTCGCGAATATGCACCACGAATGGGCAGTGATTACAGATAAACATGATTACAGTGCCATTAGCGGATTTCAATTCGCTTAAAGACTTTTGCTGACCAGAAACGGTATCAGTTAAATTAAAATCCGGTGCTGTCGTGCCTAAAGGCATCATATTAGATGGTGTGATTGCCATTGATATCTCTCCTATATTGCTCGTCTAAGCGTTGCGATAATCGTTTTAATGATTCGCTAATTGTAACATGATAATGCGGTTGAAATTGCGCTAACTCCAGATATTGCATGGGCAGCTGTTTGACTTGGGTTTTTAACCTTTCGCGTGCAGCAGTTAATGTTAAGTCTTTTGCGACTACTTGACCATTTTGCATGATAGGCAGCAATAGTGGTTGAGCGTCGGTGATTTTATCGGTGAATAAAGTTAGTAAATCATGTTGCATGATGCCATCAGCATCATAGTAGCGATATACTTGTTTACGCCCGGGCCAAGTGGCTTTGCCCTGAGACAATTTTTTCTTGGCGACATCAGCATACATTTCCATTTTATAAGCACAATTTAAATACGCCATGTCACTACAGGTATCTAATTTAGTGCCAATTCCAAATCCGTCTATAGGTGCGGCTTTTAAGTCACGTAAGCGATATTCATCGATATCACCGCTAGCAAAAATTTTTATATCGGCACAACCATTTTCATCAAATAATTGTCTGACAGATTTTGCTAGAGTGGCTAAATCACCACTATCTAAACGTATGGCGGCGATACGAATATTTTGGCTTGCTAGTGTTTTTGCAAGTTTAATGACTTTATGCGCACAAGCCATGACATCATAAGTATCTATCAGCAAAACAAGATTATCCGGAAGCGATTGCGCATAATTTTTAAAAGCTAAGATTTCATCATCGTGTGCTTGAATAAATGCATGTGCCATGGTGCCGTAGAGTGGAATGGCGAATTTTGCTCCAGCAGATACGGTTGCTGTGCCATCGAAGCCGGCGAGATAATTTGCCCGTGAGGCATATAATGCGGCTTCTGCACCATGAGCACGGCGCATGCCAAAATCCACCAAACGCTTGTCTGGCACTTGTATACGGCAACGTATGGCTTTAGAAGCGATCATGGTTTGTAATTGCAATAAATTAATGATTCGGCTTTCAATGAATTGTGCTTGAGGTAAAGGTGCTACGATTTGCAATATCGGTTCATTGGGGAAAAAAACGGAACCTTCAGGCATGGCATACACGTCACCGCTAAAGCTGAAATCTGCTAGACTATCGACAAAAGCCCGTTTAAAAATATTCGTTGAATGTAAAAAATCAATTTCAGCGGCAGAAAAATGTAGATTTTTTAAATAATCGATAACTTGTGCTAAACCTGCAGCCACTAAAAAATTACGCTTATCGGCAAAACTGCGCACATAAAACTCAAATACTGCAGTTGCATTTAATCCTGCATCTGCATAGGCTTGCAGCATGGTTAACTGATATAAATCAGTATGTAAAACTTGGTTATCTTGTTGAAACACAGTTTGCCTCTTAAAGTTAATCAAAAGTCGTTGTAGTCTGTCATTGCAGAATTTTTGCATAGGGACATCTGTAGATTGTAGCCGGTGTGCAGCGCAGCGAAACGCCGGGCAAGTATGCTCAAACCCGGTGTTACACTTCGTTCCACACCGGCTACCTACTGGAATCCAGCGCTGAACCAAGGATGGATTGTACGAAAAAACTCATTTTTTCGTAATTTCTCCTGGATCCCCGCCTTCGCGGGGATGACAGATCCTATTTACGCAACAACGCCACCTCCGCAGGAATGCCAATTAAATGACAATAAAAAAAGCTTTATATGGAAAAAGTTTATAGAGGATACATGCAGATTTCAAGCATCTTTAGTCTTTTTTTAGCAGCTCGAGCTGTTGCCTTAATTCAGTGACTTCATCGAGTAAATCTAAAACCAGTGCAATGCCTTCCATGTTAATCGCTAAATCACGTTGTAAGCGCAAGGCTTTTTGTGTGCGCTGCAAGGCAGTTGCATCAAAATGTAATTCGGCTTCTCGCTTATCTAGCGGTTCAATCAAACCGAATTCTATTAAAGTATGCACAAAGGTTTCCTCTGAATGACAATATTCACAAAGCTTAGTAAAGCTAATCTTGAAATTATCGTCAATGATTTCAGCACTAACAATTTCTAAATCCTTGCGCATATTAAACTCCTAGATGTTCACGTGGGTTATAATCCATAGTTTTCGCCATTTCTGCATATAGTTGTTTGGCTTTATCATTGTTTGCTTTAGGCACGGTAATTTGCAAGATAACGTATTGATCGCCAGCAGGTTTTCCAGGTAATCCACGTTGTTTTAATCTTAATTTAGTTGCAGATTGTGAGTTTGCGGGTATTTTGAGTTCTACTTTGCCCTTTAAACTGGGGACACTCATGCTTGCTCCTAAAGCTGCTTCCCACGGCGTAATTGGAAGATCCAGATAAACATCTTTGTCTTTTAATTTATAAATAGGATGTGGTGTAATAGCAATTTCTAAAAATAGATCACCATTAGCACCGCCACCAATGCCTGGTGAGCCTTGGCCACGCAGGCGAATTTGTTGACCAGATTTAACTCCCGGTGGGATTTTTACATTTAGCGTTTTGGTTTTGTAAATCGGTTGCCCTTGTGGATTAACCTCTGGTACTTGTAGCTGAATTGCTCGGTGGAGCCCGTGAAAAGCATCCTCAAGCGAGATGGAAATTTTTGAATGCAAATCTTCACCACGCATACTAAAGTTGCTACGTTGTCCGCCGCGTTGCTGAAAACCACCAGACGAAAAACCACCGCCAAATAGATCAGCAAAAAAATCACTAAAATCGGAAAAATTGCCTTGTGAACTATATTGTGTATGTTGCCAATCTGGCGGTGGTCGAAAATCTTGGCCTTGTTGCCAGCTACTACCCAATGCATCGTAGGCTTGGCGTTTTTCCGCATCTTTTAATACTTCATAAGCTTCACCCACTTCTTTAAATTTCGCTTCAGCATTGGCTTCTTTACTGACATCAGGATGATATTTGCGCGCTAATTTTCTATAGGCTTGTTTTATTTCAGCCGGTGAAGCGCCGCGTTCTAAACCTAAGGTTTTGTAGTAATCTTTATATTGCATGATATTTATCCATCATTTTTTTATAATTGAGAAAAAGTAGTGTTGTTGTAGAAATTCAATCCAAAGCTATCCCCCTCTTTTTACAAAAGAGGGGTTAGGGGAGATTTGTCAATTAACTGAAAAATCCCACCTGTCCTCCCTTTTAAAAAGGCGTTGTTGCGTAAATCAAAAAATAACCAATTTGTTCTTGTCATTCCGGAATTTTTTGCCATGGAGGGCAAAAAATGTCCGGAATCCAGGTCGGCGCCAAGGATGGATTGTATGAAAAAA
>JBCDIY010000153.1:0-4475 GCA_038748435.1 Pseudomonadota bacterium
AATAAGTATTAGTCTTAAATTCGAAAGTCGATTTCATTGCCTCAAGATTATGTATAAGATTCCCATGACTAATCATAACGCCTTTAGGTTTTCCAGTTGAACCCGAAGTATATTGTAGGAATGCAATTTTATTTTCATCGACCAGCGTCGGTTGTGCATTGCTAGGCAGGGTAAAATCTTTCATGTCATTTGTGCTAATGGCATTTATTAGTTTATAAGCTTCTATATCTTTGGTTAGCTGTGGAAAATTAGTTTTAATATTATCTGGAATGATAATAAATTTTGCGCCTGAGTCAAGGACGACTTGTGCCAATTTTTCAAACGCATATTTATTGCCTGCCGGATAAACAGGTGCTGGAATGTAACCTTTAAGTAAACAGGCAAACAGACTAGTAATGTAATCGATTCCAGGTGGCACTGAGATAATAACCACATCATTATACTTTGCGCCTTGACTTGCTAAATATTCCCCTATATTTAATGACATCAAGTAGAGTTGACGATAGCTCAATTCAAATAGTGGTTGATTTTCTTTTTGAAAAAACAGGTACGCGGGATTTTCATTTTTTTGATCGTCCTCTAACAAGGTCACGATGGTTTTATGCATGATTTATCCTTTGTTACATCCGCCACTTAATATTCAATTTAATAAGATCGGCTCAAAATGATACATCCAACTCGGGACATGAATACCCATATTTTTAATTGCTTGAATACGGTTAATGTAAGCAGCGCCCTCAAGTAAATTTTTACCAATTTGCTCCACAGTTCGATTGCCTAATGCTTCTAAAAAACTACCTGTTACCCAACGATTAAAAGCCCCCATCGCTGGGCCACACCAGATTTGATAGTCTATTTTTCGATCCTCTTCACCGACAATTGCCCATCGGCTGGAAAATCCTAAATACCAACGAAATACTAACGCCATACGATAGTGTTGATCGACTTCAGCTTTTTCGACTTGTTTTGGATCTCGTGCTTTAAAGTATTCTTTGGTAGTTTCCCATACTTTTTCTAGCGGTTGTCTAAATAAATCGCGTTCAATTTTCTCGCGTTCTTTTGCAGGGATTTCTGCCATAGAGCGATAATTGCTATAAAGCTCATATAGTTTCTGTGCCCTTGTCGCAAACAATGTTCCGCGCTTTAATACTTGTAGCTTCACTCCCAGTTCAAACATATCGGCAGCCGGTGCCATAATTACATCGGCAATATCTGCCTTAGCTAACATTTCTCTACCGATAGGTGCAAGGCCAGATTCTACTGCAGCTTGATTAATTGTACCGGTTAATATGTAGTCCGCACCCAAAGTAAAGGCAGCGGCAACTGCTGAGGGTGTACCAATACCACCACCGACACCGATGCGAAAAAGGTTAGAAAAGCCATATTCTTTCTGTATTTTAATCGCCAATTCTTTTATTGTCGGATAAAGTGCTGTCATTGGCCGATTGTCGGTATGTCCACCTGAATCCGCTTCTACTGTCAAATCTTCTGCTACAGGAATTTTCGCTGCAAGTTCGACTTCTGTAGGGGTTAATTTCCCCTCGGCTAACAACTTTTGCAGCATCGATTCTGGTGGTGGTCGCATAAAATGTTCGGCAACTTCTGGCCTGGATATTTTGGCTAGCACCCAATGTTTTCTTTGAATTTGATTATTTGCATTAATATGTAAGCCTTTTGCTGCATAATAAACGACATGCGGGCTTAAATTCATATAAGCAGACGCAGATACCCGATCGACGTGTTGATTAATATATAAATTAACGATACCTTCTTCAATACTCGGTTCATTAGGACTATGAATTAAATTTGATCCCCAGGCAGTTGTTTCACCATTTAACTGTGAACGGATTTTGAGAATATTTTTTTCTACGACGTCTGGGACTAAACCTGCGGCGCCAAAAAAACCTATAAATCCAGCTTTAACGGCTGCTATAACCATATCTGCCGTGGCAATACCATTCGCCATTTCACCAACAATGTAAGGGAAACGACAACCATGAACTTGGCAAAAATCGTCGCCTCCTAACCACTCTGGGTAAATACCGGGTAAACGAGCGACAATTTGATATTGTTCATTCGGCTGAAACTGATGATTCGCTAAAGTAAAGGCGCCGGTGTGGTTATCTTCAACGATGTAACAGACTTCTCGAAAATTTCTGAGAATATTATGAAAAGCTTGTTCGTCTAATGCGATGGTTGTAGCACTCATTTTAATTCCTTATTGTCACTAATCGAATACCAATCGGATTTGCTGAGTAAATTTTTGTGCCATCGACAAAATAACTCGATTCAGCTAACACTGTCACAGCACTTTCATTCATAATGATCTGTTTAATATCAGTAGAAATGATTACTTGCTTATTAGTGGGTACCACTTGACCGCGATATTTCCAAATTACGGGTTCATCAAAGATTACTGGCTCAAAATAAGCTTGACCATCACATTTATCCGGAAAACAGTGTAATACATAAAATTGCAAAGTTTGTAATATCGCTTCTACACCCAATGAACCAGGTTGCACTGGATCTTGGAAAAAATGTGCTTTAAAAAACCATTCGTTAGGGTCAATTGTTTTTGCAGCGCGTAATCGACCTTTGTTATATTTTCCACCTTGCGGCCAAAATCCGCTGATTGCATCCAACATCAATAGACCTGGACCCGGTAAGCCGTATAGATTGGAAAAGTATTCTGTCTGACGCTGTTTTAAATTCACATTAAAATCACTATGCTCAGTCAAACAATTTTTTTCATGTTCTTCAATTGGTAATCCCGCTTGGTTTGCAAATGCTTGTGCCGGGAAAAAACCAAAAACGGTATCCAAATCATAAATTTTTTCTTCTTTACAATAGGTTTGCACATGAAATGCGACGATGATCATTTTTCCAGAACGTGAAACGGATTTGTTTTTCACAACATTTCGAATGCTTCCACTCGTTGGCAAAACTGCGGCTGTCATCACTGCTTTGCCATCTAAATTTCTAAACATCAATTCTTCATCAATAGCAAGCGCACATCCCATATAAGAAGCAAGCCAGCCACAAGGCTGTAAAGCAGCTTCCATAAATACGGCATAGGGCATCAATTTAGCTAAATTTTGTTGGAAATACCAAGCGTTGGGATCAACATCAAATTCAGCGATGACCGTACCCCCTGATTGCATTTCTCCCATAGGTGAATCGACACTTATTATTCTTGAAATGCAATGATAGGGAGGGCCAGGTAATCTTGCAACTTTGCGGCCCCTATCAAAAGGTTGATAAAGCTTGCCAAATGCCATACTAGGTTTGCCCCAAGCACAGGCAAGTAAAGATCGATAATCAAATTTAAAACCATTAAATTCTGGCACAGGTGCACCAGAAGATTGCTCATGTAAAATTGTATTTTCTTTTAATGGCCAAGCCGGAACTAAACGCACACCTATTTTAGTATGAAATGATTTTAAGCCATCGACTGAGCCTAATAAATCGACAAAAATCACAGGCTCATCGTCAAACACCACACTTTCGACAAATATTTCATAACTTACCAGTTTAGAACTCGGTATCACTTGACCACGGCAACGTAACTTATAGGTTTTCTCCGGAACAGGCTCAAAGCGCCAACCGTCGCGACCAACAGTCATACCAATTGCTGTCATGTAAAATGCGATAACTTGTAAACCCGCCTCCAACATTAAAGTCCCCGGCATACAAGGGTCTTGATAGAAATGGCCGTTAAAAAACCAATCATCCGCTTGGATATATTGCAATGCTTTCATATACCCACGTCCCCAAGGACCGCCATCCACTTCAAAAATTGGAATTTCATGTAGGAACAACATATTGCCACTAGAAATACTCGGTGGTGCCAGTTGAGCTGCTAGAAGTTCATAGCCTTTACCGAAACATTCAAATGGCTTGCCTGCTGCAAAGGCTTGTATTTGCTGACGACTGAATTGTTGATGATCACAATGAATTGCCGGAGGGTCCAATCGCGCATTCGTGTCATATTCATTGTCCTTTGCATCCCACAGTACCCCCATGGATTCATTTAATTCTTGCAAGGTAAAAAAACCTGCTTGGCCATGTCGGACAGATAAACGAACTTTTCCATTGATAGTACAATCATAGTGAAAGAAAAATAAGCGTACATCACCATGTTTTGCATGACCGTCGACGTGAATTTTATAATGCAACGTATCACCTGGCTGAGGTAAATGACCATGATAAGTTAACTCACAACCCAGCAAACGATAAACACGTTCGCCGCGATTGAGGAAATCAACGCCTAACCAGGAAATTAATAATAAATCTGCCTGTCCTGATTCAATCGTAATTCCAGCTGGCATATGGCCTTCATGCAAATACCATGCATCCTCTGTGACATCTGTTTCTGTCCAAATTACTCCGGTTCCCATATTTCCAGGTTCACCTTTGATACCTAAGATTCGATCACAAAGTAATAATGGTGGCTCTGGCAGACGAACTGGTTTTGT
>JBCDIY010000154.1:0-4454 GCA_038748435.1 Pseudomonadota bacterium
GATCTTTACGCCACGTTACAAAAGAAAGTCTTAAAACCAAATACAGTACAACAACATGTACCTGCATGGACGATCTTCGGCATGTTTTTGATTATCATTCCTATCGCTGGTGTGATGATTAAAGAACGCGAACAAGGAATCCTCCAGCGCTTTTACGTTGCGCCAGTTTCGCGCGTTAGTTTTTTATTCGGACGGATTATTAGTTTTGTGATGGTGAATTTAATTCAATTAGTTTTAATGCTATTGATTGGTATTTTCTTTTTCCCATTATTTGATTTACCTGCCCTTAATGTAGTGGGCCATATTGGTATGATTAGTGTTATCGGTATATGTGTTGCTTTTGCTGCTACGGGTTTTGGAGTAATGATGGGCACCTGGGCAAAGACATTTGAGCAAGCCATGGCGTTTGGACCAATATTGATTGTAATTGCTGCGGCGTTAGGAGGCATTTTCGTACCCAGCTTTCTCATGCCAAATGTACTCAAAGATTTCCTCAATTATTCACCGTTATATTGGGCAAATAATGCCTTTATGGATATTCTCGTGCGCGGTGAAGGATTTTTGACGATTTTGCCTAATTTACTGAAATTACTCGGATTTTTCTTTGTTACTTTAATACTCACGACGTTTAAATTCATGCGTAAGGTGTGATTTATACAACAACGCCTTTTGGAAGAAAGAGGGAGGAGGGGAATCAGGGTCATACGAGAGATTCTATTGCTATTTGTAATATAAAAAATTATACTGATTGGCTTATTAGGTGAATTTGCTAAATGCTGTTATGAGCCAAACGACAATTGTGCCGAAATATCTATGGTTTCTTAATCTTGTGTTACGCTATGGTTTTAGTGTTTGCCAACTGGTATGACGCGAGATTAATTCGAATTTTCGGTTTAGATACCGATGCAGGTACGATTATCTTCCCATTAACTTTCATTCTAACGGATATCATTACTGAAGTTTACGGTTATCAATATGCACGATTAGCGATTTGGTGTGGATTTTTATTTAATCTCATATTTATTGCCTATGGGCAATTAGTGATTCACTTACCGAGCCCACCCTATGCACATCAGAATGTTTTATTCGATAGTTTGCTAGCTATCAATATACGCATTGTGTTAGCTTCATTTTTTAGTTATTTATGTTCTGAGCCACTCAATGCTTGGGTCATGGCAAAGTTAAAATTAACTATGAATGGAAAAAAAATGAGTTTGCGCTTTGTGGTATCTACTTTAATTGCGGCAGGCGTAGATAGTTTTATTTTCAGCTCTTTAGCTTTTTCTAATCTGATTGATCCTATGAATTTACTAAGATTAATTATTACTATGTGGTTTATTAAGGTATTTATCGAAATTATTGGTCTGCCTTTTTCAATTACACTTGCAAATAAATTAAAGCAAATTGAGAAAATAGACATGTATGATGCACATACTTCTTTTAATTTGTTTAAACTACAAATAAATTATCGAACCGAAGACAATCGATATCAGTTTTCTTACTAAAAGGGATCCTATGCAAAAAGCCATTGTATTACTATCGGGTGGATTAGATTCTACTACTTGCCTTGCTTATGCAAAATCGCAAGGTTATGAATGTTATGCTTTAAGCTTTGCTTATGGTCAAAAACATAGTGTTGAATTGCAAGCAGCGGAAAATATAGCTAAGTTTTACAGAGTAGCACAACATCAGATTATTACTATCGAATTAGGCAATTTTGCTCATTGCGCACTTACTGATGAGAAAATAAAGATCGAAGATTATAAAGCGGGTGATCAAATCCCAACAACTTATGTTCCAGCGAGAAACACCGTATTTTTAGCGTATGCATTAGGTTTTGCAGAAGTCGTTAATGCAACAGCAATTTTTATCGGTGCTAATGCGATAGATTATTCTGGTTATCCAGATTGTCGTCCAGAATATATTGCTGCGTTTCAATCTATGGCCAATTTAGCTACCAAGCAAGGTGTTGAAGGGCAAAAGGTGACGATTGAAACACCTTTAATCGATTTGGAAAAAAAACAAATTATTCAACTCGGTTTGTCACTTAAAGTTGATTATGCGATGACAATTTCTTGCTATCGAGCAAATGCAACTGGTTTAGCTTGTGGTAGTTGTGATAGCTGTCACTATAGAAAAAAAGGATTTCAAGAATTAGGCGTCACTGACCCGACCCGGTATATCGACACTATGAATGTTTAATGTTTCGCTACGAGTTTCAAACCGATGATGGATACAATCAAACATAAGATAAAAAATATTCGCCAGAAGTCAGTCGATTCATGGAAGAAAAATACACCAACTAAAGCAGTTCCGAATGCACCTATACCGGTCCAGACAGCATAAGAAGTGCCAAGTGGTATCGTTGCAAGGGATTTATTCAGTAGCCAAAAGCTCAAGATTGCAAATAGAACAAAAAATACCGAAGGGTAGAATTTAGAAAAACCAGCGGATAATTTAAGGAACGTCGTAAAACAGACTTCAAAAATTCCGGCAAATAGTAAGTAAATCCATCCCATAGAAATGATGTCCTTTTCATGCAATCCTATTTAATGATAGTAACATAATATTTTGCGCAATTGTCAAAGTTGTGATGGCTTGTTAAGATGAATGATTAAGCAATAGTAGTAGTAGGTTGGGTTGAGCGAAGCGAAGCCCAACATGTGTTGAAATACTAACGTTAAATTTCGTTCTTGAGACTACTAGTCTTGAGCAAATTTACGAAGTCAATGTGTTCTTGATTGATGGGGTATTTCGCTTTGGCTTCACACTGGCTATCTAAATAAGGAAAAAAAATGCAACTCTTTCCAGTGACACAAAAGGACTTGTACTTTATTAATTTTGATAAGCTAATTTTACCTAAAACTCCAAATTATGCACTGGTGCAATACCCATTAGAAAAAGTACAACCAAGACAATTAAAAAGCCCAGTTTGTAAAATTTCTATAATGGATTTAAAACACAAAACTGAAGAAATTTTGCTGCAATATCCGCGTATAAAAAAAGTGCAGGAAGATGTAGCTAAGAACCAACAAATTTATGTTAGACGCACGCGTATTATGAAATTCCCAGATATTATCAATATACAGTTTATTAAAATAGATGATACACATTCAACGTTTAGTATGCTAAGTCGAGCTAAGTATGGTTATTCTGATTTAAATGTCAATCCAACTTTTGTCGCAAGTTTCATTCGTGATTTAACTCAAGCATTATTAAATCAATGAACAAGCAAACCAACACACAATCAACAAAGCTTGCTAGAAATATTATATTAGCCATGTTTTTTGGACTTGTTGTCGGATTAGTTTTAAGAGCGATACCAAAATATGAATTTGTGCATATCTATATTATCGATGGTGCACTCTATATAATCGGTAAACTGTTTATCTCAATCATTACCATGCTGGTTGTCCCTATCGTATTTATCTCTTTAGTTTGTGGGACTTGTCATTTGAGTGATATGAAAAAATTTGGTGGTATGGCCATTAAAACCGTCACCCTGTATTTGTTGACGACAGCACTGGCAATTAGCATGGCAATTTTTTTCGCGCATCTGTTTGGCATAGGTACTGGGAGTGCAATAACTTTACCGAGTAAATTTGTTGCAGTACAAGCACCAGGACTCAAACAAATTTTATTAAATCTCATTCCTACAAATCCAATTGCTGCTATGGTGAATGGCGATATGATCCAAGTGATCATATTTTCTATTCTTTTGGGATTAGCCATTGCTTTGTCTGGTGATGCAGGTAAGCAAGTTGCAAAAGTTTTTGCAGATTTTAATATAGTCGTTATGAAGTTAGTCACGATTATCATGTATACCGCTCCAGTTGGAGTGTTTTGTTTAATCGCAAATATGGTGGCAGATCTAGGGTTTTCGGTGATTTATGACCTACTAGGCTACTTTTTTACAGTTTTATTTGTGTTGCTATTTCAATTATTTGCAGTGTATCCGAGCTTATTATATTTATTAGCTAAACTAAATCCAATCATCTTTTTTAAAAAAATGTATTCGGCAATGGTATTTGCATTTAGTATTTCTAGTAGTAATGCCTCAATACCTGTCGTATTAGCCAGCGTAAAAAATAAGCTTGGAGTAAAAAATACAGTTGCCGCATTTATCATTCCCTTAGGCGCAACTTTAAATATGGATGGAACAGCGATTATGCAAGGAGTTGCCACGGTATTTATTGCAAAATTATATGGTATTGATATTGGGCTGATGGGTTATTTAACCGTAGTGCTTATGGCAACCTTAGCTTCGATTGGTACCGCAGGCGTACCTAGTGTCGGTTTAATTACTTTAACGATGGTATTGAATCAATTAGGTTTGCCGACACAAGCTATCGCACTTATTATTGGGGTCGATAGATTATTAGATATGACACGCACAACCGTGAATATTTCTGGCGACTCTACCATAGCCTGTATCGTTGGTAAAAGTGAGAATC
>JBCDIY010000155.1:0-4453 GCA_038748435.1 Pseudomonadota bacterium
GGTTATGGTAGGTGCAAAAGCGATAAGTCAATAAAGTTTAAGCATAAAAAAAATTATAGAAGAGTTAACCTATGCAATTGAACCATACAGGCAAAATACAGTATAAATATTTTAATTTAATCACAGTTATTACAACCACATGTATGCTGATCGCTATGTTGTTACCATATAAACTTGTGCAATTAGGGCCATTTATTTTTCCTGGTGGCGTTTTGGTTTTTCCTTTATCGTATATTTTTAGTGATATTATCACTGAAGTTTATGGTTATACCATGGCGCGACAATTAATTTGGATATTAATTTTAGCGATGTGTTTATTTGCTTCAACCATTGCTATTTCAATTCATTTACCTTCGCCTTCCACTTGGCATGAGCAAGCTGCATTCGACACCGTGCTTGGTACTAATTTTCGTTCATTTATTGGCTTTACGACTGGATTATTAGTCAGTGATTTTATAAATGTCTTTATTATATCGAAATGGAAAATATTAACTCGAGGTAAATATTTTTGGTTAAGAAGCATTGGTTCGAGTGCTATGGGTGAAGCTATGTTTAGTATAGTCACAGGTTTAATTGTATATGTTGGCGTGCTCTCGTTTCATCAATTTATACATTTGACTATCTCCGTTTGGCTATTTAAGTTAATTTATACGTCTATCTTTACTTATCCTGCTTATCTCATCGCTAAACATTTAAAAAGAGTTGAAGGCGTAGATGTTTACGATGTGAATATCAGTTACAATCCATTTAGGTTTGCTATGAATAAACCAAAAGAAGTAACTACTGTTCCATTGAATAATTAATGTTTTAATTTTATAGATCTAGCTGAGTTTTAATTGCGAGTTCTAAAACAAACATATCTTTTTTTGATAATTTACCAATTTTATTTTTTAGCCGAAGCTTACTTACAGTGGCTAATTGATCAGCCATGGCTTTGTTGGTTTTACCGCGAATTTTAATATACGCTTCACAGGGATAACATTTGGAGATATTGCTAGTTGTGGGAACAACTTGTACACGATTCAATACTTTATTTGAGGCATCATTACTTATGATAATAGCTGGCCTTATTTTTTGTGTTTCACCACCAATGGAGGGATTGAAGTTTATCCACCAAACTTCACCTCTCAACATCATTAATATCTCCTATAAGCCCTTCGTTCCATTCATTGGCCTCACGTTCTCGAGTTTCATCTCTAGCCATGCTCTCATAAGCTTCTATTAAACTTCGACGCAAGACATAGGGTTTGATTAGGTTTTCTATAAACTGACTTATTTTACCGCTGCCTATAGTTGCATACAAGCCTTCATAAATTTCTTCATCAACTGTAATAGTAAGTTTTTTATGCATATTGCTTCACCATTAAAAATACGTATACTATACGTATAATTTAGCTATATAATTGAATTATGTCAATATATATCACATTTATTGCGATATTTTAACTTAAAAGCTAATATAAAATCAATAAATTATGATAAAGTGGGTTTTATAGTTTAAATTTTAAAATATGCACTTACATTATTAAAAGAGTATAAAAAATCGTTGAGAATGAAAACTTTTTTAAATCATAATGGTTACGCGAAGTTGTCTAATATCAAACCTCAAATCTTAAACAGCCATTTCTACAATAGCTTAATGATAATTTTGATAATCCATTTTATGATGTCGAGTAGTTTCGGTAAATTCTTCTGCTTTAGTTAAGATTAATCCTTGATTGAGCGAATGTGTTTCAAGTGCTTCTATTAAGCCATTTATTTCGCGCTGTTTGATATTAGGAGCGTTTAATGTCAAACAAACTTGTATTGCTGCAATTACTTTTGTTCCCTCTTAGATTATTAAACACATTTTTTATAGCATGAAACCTGTAGATGTGAACCTTCCATTGTCAATGGAAGCTTATGCCATAAAGTTTCCATTTGCAGTGGAAGCTTTTTTAGAAGGAATACTATTATAATTAAATTGAAGTTTTGCTATTAAATAATAGAGATAACTTATGAAACTGGCCTGGTTAACTGATATCCATCTGAATTTTCTAGAAAAGAAAGAACGCGATCAATTTTATGAGAAAATTATCGAGTCAGCAAGTGATGTGGTTTTAATCAGCGGAGACATTGCTGAAGCACCGACAGTTACCATGTATTTGCAAGAAATGGTTACTTATATAGGTAAACCAATTTATTTTGTTTTAGGCAATCATGATTATTATCATGGTGATACCAATAGTGTGCGTAGTCAAATGCGGCAGCTTACTCGACAAAATAACTTATTGAAATGGTTGCCTGCATGTGGAGCCATACCAATAACAAAGCAAACTATTTTAATTGGTCAAGATGGTTGGGCCGATGGGCAATATGGTAATTATTTTAATAGCCCAGTTGTGCTTAATGATAGTCGATTGATTATCGATTTATTACACGCGACGATACAGGGTAAACCAGCTTTATTAAGTAAAATGCAACAACTTGCAAATCATGATGCGGAATGTTTAGCAAAAGATTTAATGCAAGCAATAAAACAAGATCAACCTAAAAAAATTATTATATTGACCCATGTCCCACCATTTAAAGAAGCTTGTTTATACCGTGAAAAAATAAGTGATGATGATTGGTTGCCATTTTATTCTGCAAAAGCTAGCGGTGATGTTTTAGAAAAAATTGCCAAACAACAAAAAAATATAGAATTTTTAGTTTTATGTGGCCACACACATAGCTATGCTGAATATCAACCTTTGCATAATCTAATAGTCAAAGTGGGTCATGCCGAATATTATTATCCACAACTCCAGTGTGTGCTGAAATTTTAAGCTGTTTATCAACATGGAATTGGTGTTAAATACTAGAGTATTAAATACGCAATTAGCGGCATAAAAGTGGAAAATTTTTTTTGCAACACTTCTATGTTATTATCGAAATTTACTTATTAATGGCTTAAATTCAATGAAGAAAATATTAATTTCTGGTGCAGGTGTTGCTGGCCTTAGTTTGGCAATATGTTTACAACGCATGGGTATTCCTTTTAATCTCATTGAAAAGAGTCAGCAACTTAATTTTTCTGGTGCTGGAATTGCTTTACCTGCAAATGCAGTAAAAGCTTTGCGTTATATCGGACTTGGGGAGGCGCTGGATAACTGTGCGCATCGTGTCAGTGAAATTATTTATACCAAAGCCAATGGTAAAGTGTTGAGTCGTGCTTCATTACGTGAACCACCTTATGACTATGATTACTTTGTCGCCTTACATCGAAAACAACTTTATCAAATATTGCTGCAGCAATTAAAAGAAGAAATTATTTTCAATACGCAAATAAAGACTTTAAAGCAAACTGATAATGGCGTCATGGTCACATTTTCCACTTCGAATCTTAAAAACGAAACCTATGCCGCAGTTATCGGTGCTGATGGTATAAATTCTAGTGTGCGTCGGCTGGTTTTTCATGACAGTGAATTAGTTGACTTAGGCATGACGACTTGGCGTTGGTTAAGTGCAGCACCTGCAGAAAATTTACAACCTACTTATATGCTCGGATCAAAAGCGCTTTTAATGGGCTATCCAATACAGCAAGATACAGTTTATTGTTACGCGCACATTTGTGATCCAAACAACGCTTATGCACACAGTTTAAATCATACTGCAGTTTTGCAAGAACAGTTTAAAAAATTTGCTGGAATAGCACCTAAACTATTAGCAAGTTTACCTACAGATACTGAAATTATTCAAGGCCGATTACGTTCTGTAGCGCAACCTTTATTTAGCCAGGGAAAAGTTGCACTAATTGGTGACGCATCTAGTGCTTGTTCACCTACCTTGCAACAAGGTGCTGCTAGTGCTTTAGAAGATGTCATCGTGCTTTCAGAGTTGCTTAAGTATTTTAATTCTAATATAGAAAAAGCATTTAAATTTTATGAGAATTATCGGCGACAACGAGTCAATTGGGTAGTCAATGCATCTGATACACCGATGAAAATGGCTTTCAAAGCAAATTCCCGATTGAGTTTATTTCTTCGTGATTTACTGATTAAATTCAAAGGTCCAATCAATATGCAAGGTTGGCGTCAATTATTCGCAACCGATCCAATCGCAGGGTTAGAAAATTATATTGCGGATTGTAAATTGTAATGAATAGCAAATTTTGCGTTATTCGCTATAATTTAAGTCTCAATAGGTAAATAAAATGCTTTAAATGAGTTACGTTTTATTATAAGTGTCTTTGATAAACTTGAGAGCGATAATTGAAATCACTAGAAAAGTGGGTAAAATCCAAACCGAAGGAAGATATTTAGAATTTGCCAATAATAAAGGATGTGGAATAAACAGCAATAGAGAATTAAATATAAATACGCCGGTGTTTGTTACACTTAAAGCAACGCCTTTAAAAGACAGATCGAAAATTTCGCTTACCATTGTGTAATATAACATAGAGGCCGAAACGAAAAATCCTAACAAGAAGGAA
>JBCDIY010000156.1:0-4438 GCA_038748435.1 Pseudomonadota bacterium
AAAACAATTTGGCTATCATGAATATGCAGTTAAGAATGATAAAAATCAAACAGGGATTGTAACGGTAACTTATAACTCAGAAAATCAAAGCGATGGCGCAATGAGAGCTATAGAGATCATTGATAAACTGGCATATAAATGCGAGTATACAGGACTACGTCTTGGCGAATCTGCGAATGGGACTGTACAATGCATCGATAAGAAAATAGAACCAAAATATAACTGGGTTGCTCATATTCAAAAATAGATAAAACAAAAATAATTCCCCCCTCCTCCGCTATTAATTATTTGACAAAACTTACGTACCTCAAATTATTCCCTTTCTCTAGCAAAAAATTCTCGACAATGTTATTTTGTATTTAGTTATAAAATTATCCTAAGGACTGTCGTGAAAAAAAATATTTTAATAACCATTAGTGTTTTTTTTGTGGCCTGGCAAACTGCGATTGCAGCCCCGGCACTTTATAGTGCCCGCCAACATCCACGCATTCCATTTTATGTCGGTGGTGAAGTGGGTTGGGCTTATGCACATAATCGTAATCGTAGCTTAGAACCATTGATGTTTACTAATCGCTCGTTTAAGCGTAGTAATGTGACCTTAGGGGTTTATATTGGCCATGAATTTACGCGTTATTTTGGTGGCGAGCTTGGGTTTCAATATTTCCGTGGCGCAAAATTACGTGCCGCCGGTACCAATAGTGCTGGAACGGCTTTTGCGAAAAATCGGCGTATTCCAGTGAACACAGTACAATTTTTGGGTCGATTTAAATATCCATTGTATCAACAACTGTATGCTTTATTAAAAGTTGGTGGGGCTTATGTGCATGAAAATGCGTTGAATAGCGGCAACATTCGCATCAGTAAAAGCAAAGATGATTTTCAACCGATCATTATCGCCGGTGCAGAATATCGATTTACTAATTCCTGGGCATTTGATGTTTTGTATACTCATTTATTTGGACCTAGTAAACGTAATCGCACCGCATCTTATGATGCTGTCACTGGTGCTATCACGCTTTACTATGAATAACCTGATCACATATTCCAGAATCTTTGCATAGGGACATGCAAAAATGTCCGGAATCCAGCTCTAAACCAAGGATGGATGGTACGAAATAACTCATGTTTTTGTAATTTCTCCTGGATCCCCGCCTTCGCGGTGATGACAGATCCCATTTATGCAACAATGCCTTTAGAAAAAAATTAGTAAATAGGTTGCTGCTCGCTGTCGTCGTTAGTTTGAGTTTTGTTTGCATCAAAACGATCAAATAAATTACTCGGGCTATTTTGGCTATTTTCCACTGCTTGCGGTTGTGAAAAATTACTTTGGCTAGAAAAACGTTTGGGTGCGTAGCGTTGGCGGAACAATTCAAAAATCGCAGCAGTGTCGCCAGGTCGGGCTAATAAACCCGTTTTTGGATCAATCCTTACGGCAATAATGCCGGGGGGTTGTGACATAGAATGTCTTGGGCTGTTCTTTAATGCTTGGCGCATAAAATCAATCCACATAGGTAGTGCAGCCTGGGCGCCATATTCACGCAAAGTTTTTGGAATATCAAACCCGACCCAGCAGCTAGTGACAATATTAGAATTAAAACCTGAGAACCAAGCGTCGATCTGCTTATTGGTTGTGCCAGTTTTACCCGCTAAGTCTGGACGTTTCAATACGAGTGCACGTCGCCCGGTCCCTTGCGTGATCACATCTTTCATCGCATCGGTCATTAAGTAGGCAACTTGAGGTGAAATGACACGTGGTGCCATGGCGTTACTAGCAAGATTTTCTAATATATTATTTTCTTTTGTTAAGTTGGTGCAAGTTTCACATGCGGTTTTTGGTCGGGCTTGGTAAATAATATTATTTTCGTCATCAGTAATGTGATCGATTAAAAACGGTTTAACTTGATAACCACCATTAGCAAATACAGCATAACCAGTGGCAATTTGTAATGGTGTAACAATCGCGCTGCCTAATGCTAAAGATAAGCCTTTTGGTAGTTGATTTTCATTGAAGCCAAAACGCATAACGTAATTTACAGCATAATTCACACCAATGTCTTCAAGTAAACGAATAGAAACTAAATTACGCGATTTGGTTAAGCCAACTTTGAGTCGTGTCGGCCCGTAAAATTTTCGCGTATCATTTTCTGGCCGCCATAAGTTAATTTGACTCGGATCATTAACGACTACTGGAGCATCGTTAATCATCGTGGCTAAGGTATAACCTTTGGCTAACGCAGCCGCATAGATAAATGGTTTAAAATTAGATCCTGGTTGACGGTAAGCTTGGATAGCGCGATTAAATTTACTTTCCGTATAATTAAAACCACCAACTAAGGCTAAAATGGCGCCATTTTTAGGATTTAATGCAACTAGAGCGCCTTGTACTCGGGGTAATTGGCGTAACGCCCAGGAGTTTTTTAATTTAATCACCCTAACCACATCGCCGATATGCAGAAAATCACTGGGTTGTTTTGGCGGTGGAGCTTTATAGCCATCTTTGAGTTCTTTACCGGCCCATTGCATGCTGGCAAAAGGAATACTAATGGTATTGCCGTTAGCCAGTAGGGCTGTAGCAGATTGTGGATTGAGGCCAGTAATCGCTACCGCTTGTAATTGATCACTCGTTTTAAATTGTGTGAGCTGCTGTTGCCATTGTGATTTTAACGCTGTTTGATAACTGTTACCTAAATTGGCTTCCGGTCCGTGGTAACCATGACGCATTGAGTAGTCAATTAATGCTTTGGCCACGGCATGATTAGCGGCGATTTGATCACGGCTAGAAACCGTAGTGAAAACTCTATAACCTTCGGTGTAAGCCTTTTCTTCACCATAACGTTCTACCATGGCATCACGTACCATTTCCGCAATGTAAGGCGCTTTTAATTGAATGACTAATCCATGATAACTGGCGGTGATAGGGGCTTTCAGGGCTTTTTTGTAAGTTGCTGTATCAATGTAGTCTAAGTCATGCATGCGTTCTAACACGTGATCTCTACGCTCAATCGCACCTTTTGGGTTGGCTAGCGGATTAAGGCCTGAAGGTGCTTTAGGTAAACCTGCTAACATGGCAATTTGCGGCAGCGATAATTGATTTAAGGGTTTGCCATAATAAACATGCGCTGCGGCGGCAATGCCGTAAGCCCGATTACCAAAATAAATTTTATTTAAATACAACTCTAAAATTTTATCTTTACTAAACAGGCTATTGATTTTAATGGCAAGCAGTATCTCTTTAATCTTACGTTTATAGGTTTTTTTGCGCGTCAAAAAGAAATTACGCGCAACTTGCATGGTGATGGTGCTGCCGCCTTGAGATTTTGTCCCGGTAGATACGAGTTCATAACTGGCGCGTAAAAGTCCGCGAATATCGATACCTCCATGTTCAAAATAACGTTGGTCTTCGGTCGCAACTACGGCTTCAATTAGCTGCTTGGGGATTTCATTTAAATCAATTGGCATGCGCCGCTGTGGGCCGTATTCCCCAATCAGCTTACCATCGGCAGAATAAATACTTAATGGGACTTGAAGTTGTATATTTTTTAAAACATCAATATTGGGTAGTTGCAACTCAAAATAAAACAAAATACCTGCAATAAAAATGCATAGCGTTAACAACATGCTTAATAATGTAAATAAAGTCGTTTTAAGTAGTTTACGCATCAAAATAAATGGGTTAAAATATACAATTAAAAAAGAAAATAAATGCAAATTAATGAGTCTTTATTGTATGAAATTTTGTAAAATAATACAAATAAAAAAATTTTGTGTAAAAAACTTTTATTTACAGATTTTTACCTGGTACAAACGGCTACAGCCAAAATTTTTTCAATTATACCGTTCAATTCAACAGACAGTAATTATTCTTTTGCGTCATATTCATGTTTTAACAAACCACTCATCAAGTTTTTTTGGTTTAGATATTACAGATGACAGCGTAAAAATAATCACTCTCGCAAAGCAAGACGGTAATTATATAATTTCCGCATATGCCGAAGTTAAATTACCTAAGGGAGTGGTTGTTAACAACCAAATCTACGATATTCAATTAGTCAGCCAAGCAATAAATCAAGCACATCGAAAAGCAAATATACAAACCCAAGAAGCTGCCATTGCACTACCTGCAGAAAAGATGATGAGTAAACTGTTACAAGTTGATGCTAATCTTACAAAAAAAGAATTACAACAATATATTAATTTTATTGTGGACAAACAAATAAGCTATCCATTAAGTGATCTATATGTGGATTATGTGCTCGTCGCAAAAGAAAAAGACCAGAGTAAGCGACAACACATATTGTTAGTAGCGGTACTAAAAAAATATATAAGGCCCTATATACAAATTTTTGCAAAGACAAATTTAAGGTTAAATATAATCGATGTACAGCCGTTAGTTGTTGCCAATATGTTCGAAGTTTTAAATAAAAATATAAAAAATAAC
>JBCDIY010000157.1:0-4415 GCA_038748435.1 Pseudomonadota bacterium
AATAAATATCGTCGGTTAATACATGATTAAGTCGGACTTCTTCTTCACAATAAAAGCGACGTTTATCAAGCTCGGTAAAATTTAAAAAACCAAAGTCCATCGGTTTTTTTATTTTATAAGCAAAATCACCGGTTAAAATGACCCAGGAAATGTGGGTTTCGATAACTTTAAATCCATGTATTTTATGTGGATACAGTTTTGCGTCTTGTAGTTGCTTTATCAATTGATCTGACGACATATTTTTTCCTTTAGTCTAACGGTTGTAAGATAAGTTTTTTATTGTTAGCTAGTTTACCTTAAAAATTACCCAAGCGCTTTAATTGCTTGTTCAAATGCAGAAAGTGTTTTTTCAATTTCAGTTTCACAATGGCAAGTAGAGACAAAACAAACTTCAAAAGCTGAAGGTGGAATATAAATACCTTGTTGAATGAGTGCGTGAAAAAAATGTTTAAATTGATTGATATTGGATTCCTTAACATCATTAAAGCGCGTAATTTCAGTTGCTTCAGTGAAGACGAAGCCAAACATACTGCCAAATTGGCTAATATGTAAAGGCACTTGATGTTTTTGTGCAGCTTTGCGTAAACCTTCAACAATAATTCCAGTATTTTCTGTCAGTCGATGGTAATAATTATTTTGTTGTAGTTGCATTAGTGTCGCTAGACCTGCTGCCATAGCAACTGGATTACCGGATAGGGTCCCCGCTTGATAAACTTCGCCTGCAGGTGCAATATGATTCATAAGTTCTACTTTGCCACCGTAAGCACCGACAGGCATACCGCCGCCGATGATTTTGCCAAAGATGCTTAGGTCTGGAGTAATGCCGTAATGGCCGCCAGCACCACTTAAACCAATACGAAATCCGGTCATGACTTCATCAAAAATTAATAGTGTGTCAAATTCGTCACATAAATCACGTAACCCAGCTAAAAAGCCTTCTTGAGGTAAAATTAAATTCATATTAGCTGCAACCGGTTCTAACACAACTGCAGCGATTTCTTTACCATACTGTTGAAATAGTTGTTTTACTTGTTCTAAATCATTGTATTCTGCAATCAGCGTCTCTTCAGTATATGATTTTGGCACGCCTGGTGTACTCGGGATAGCCAAAGTCAATAACCCAGAGCCAGCGCTTGCGAGTAATCCATCACAACTACCATGATAACAACCATTAAATTTAATAATTTTATCTCTACCCGTGGCACCTCTAGCCAGTCGAATTGCACTCATAGAGGCTTCAGTGCCGGAGTTGACCATGCGTATCATATCGACCGCAGGCACGATGTCGACAATTAATTTCGCTAAATCAACTTCGATTGCAGTGGGAGCACCAAAACTTAATCCTTGTGATGCATAAGTTTGCACCGCTTGTACAACGTCTGGATTAGCATGCCCCAAAATTAACGGTCCCCAAGAGCCAACGTAATCGATATAGCTATTTTCATCGACATCAAAAATATAGGCACCTTGCCCGTGAGTGAAGAAAATCGGGGTCCCACCGACTGCTTTAAAAGCACGCACTGGTGAGTTGACTCCACCAGGAATAAATTGTTTTGCGTCTTGGTACAAATGTTGTGAAGTTTCAAATTGCATAAGTTGCCTCGTTAAAATGGTTTGACTTCCACTAAAATAATGATACTAATGAGTAATAGTGTCGGTATTTCATTAAAAAATCGATAAAATGTTGCACTGTGAGGATTATTATCTCGTTTAAACCTTTTGACTAAATGCCCACAATAAAAATGATAACCAATTAAAATTAACACCAAAGTGAGTTTTACATGCATCCAACCGGCTTGAAGATAGTATTGCCAATTGAGTGACAATAACCATATGCCGAAAATTACTGTCAAAATTGCTGCAGGTGTCATAATGCCGCGATATAAGCGGCGCTCCATAATTTTAAAGCGTGCATTGCTAATCTCGTCAGTCACGGCAGCGTGATAGACAAATAATCGCGGTAAGTAGAACAGTCCAGCAAACCAGGCAACCATAAAGATGATATGAAATGATAGAATCCACAACATAATACTAACTCTCTGAATATCGTGTATTTTAGCAATAAATCTAATTAAATGCTATGTAGCTAAATTTTACCCAATTAGCTTTTATTGTTTTAATTAGCAAACCAACTGGTTGCCTGCCGCCGAGTTTTTAAATAGAAATTTTAAAGGGACACGGTATATTGTTGGCGTAGTATTCGACGCATAATCTTATTCGAAGCAGTACGTGGTAATTTATCGATAAAGACGATATCAGAGATTTTAATTAGCGGGTTAAGTTGTTGCTGAATGATTTTTTTGCAACCGTGTTTGACTTTAATTTTGCGTGCATCGCCATCATTTATCACAATAAATAAAACCAGTTTGCTTGGGCCGCCTGCACTAGGATAAATCGCAATTGCAGCGGATTCTTGAATTTCTGCAATTTGATTTATAACGCGTTCAATTTCTATAGAGCTGATTTTTATCCCACCGATATTCATAGTATCGTCAATTCTGCCAAGCGCGCGATAAAATTCGGGATTGATTTTTTCAATATGGTCGCCATGACGCCGTAAAGTTTTACCTTGATACTCAGGCATGTCTTTGAAATAAACGCTGTAATGGTCACGATTTAATAACGTATTGGATAAGCCAATGCTTGGTGGGACCAAGGCTACTTCTCCATTGGCGGAAATTTGTTGATTTTCATTTAATAAAACAAAATCGATACCTAATGCTGGTGTGGTAAAAGTTGCCGGTGCAGCACTTTGCAATAATGTTCCAGTGATATAACAGCCACCGATCTCGGTACCACCGCAATATTCAATAATCGGTTTGAATTTGCCTAGCCACATCAAATACAACATATCGCAGATGTTAGAGCTTTCAGCTGTTGATGCAAAACATTTAATTTTCGACCAGTTAAATTCTTCCATGCATCTAGAGTTACGCCAATTTTTTACTAAACTTGGAACGACACCAAACATTGTGACACCAGCTTTTTCAATAAATTCACCTAAGCCACGACTATTCGGATTGCCTGCAAACAAAGCCATAGTCGCATGGTTTAGTAAACTTGCATAAATTAACCAAGGTCCCATCATCCAGCCGAGGTTAGTTGGCCAAGCTAAAACATCATTTGGATGAATATCTTGATGATAATACGCATCGACTGCAGCTTTAATTGGCGTGACATGCGTCCAGGGAATTGCTTTAGGCACACCAGTCGTGCCGGAGGAGAACAAAATATTTGTCGGTGTTTCTGGATCGCAAAAGATAGTTAGCTCGGATTCATCATTTGAAATAAATTGGCTAAAGTTAATATCTTCAGGACGTGATAAGGGTTTTGACGTATCGATTTGATAGACAATAGCTAGGGGTGCATGGGCTGCGATAATTTTTTCATACAGTGGAATTGCTTTGCCACCACGGACAAAATAATCTTGGGTGAAAATTGCTTTGGCTTGCGCGATATCCAGCCGAGTTTTAATTTCTTGCGGCGCAAAGCTGTCAGCAATCCCAACCACTTGGCAACCGACCTTAACAATCGCAAGGTAAATCGCACAGGCATGATAATTCATCGGCATATCGATACCGATGGCATCGCCGGGTTTAAATCCTTGTGCAACCAAGCCATGAGCAATGCGATTAACAAATTTAGCTAATTCGCCGTAACTGTAATATTGTAGTTTGCCATCATCGCCAGAGTAAATAATCGCAGTTTTTGCAGCAGGCGCATTAAAACAATTTGCCGCAATATTCAATTTTGCTCCTGGCAACCAGCTGGGTTGAGAAGTGCCACTACTTAAATCACAAATTTTACTATAAGGTTGTTGGAATTTAAGTTGTAGGCTTGCAATCGCTTGCTGCCAAAACTTTTCATAATGTTGCACACTAAATCGATGAAATGCTGGATAGGATTCACATTGATTGAATTGCATAGCTTGGTAGATATGCGTTTGTTTCATCAAGTCTTTATCCGCTTGCCAAGCAATGCCTGGTTGGGTTTGCCAATCTGGATAAATATATTGATAACATTTTTCTATCACCCTAAAATCATTAATATGCGGAAAAACCTCATGCATTAATATTTGCCAAGCGCTGTAACCTCTATGATGTGTTAAAGTATTTTTTATAGTTTCTAATTGATTTTGATTAAGAATGCCTTGGCTTATTTCAATTTGAAAATCGTACATAATTTCTCTCAAGGGTAATCAATGCATTGCATTTTGTTGCGTCTGACGGTTACGCGCAAAGGCCACTTTGGATTGTGTGCGTCGCTGTAATTGGTTATCGATAAATTGACCTGCTGCAATTAACGCATCACGCTGCAAATCATTTATTTGAGCCGAGGCTGGCCATCGTGCCCGCCGTTGTGGCGATGCCGACGGGGCCCGAGAGATTGCAGGTACCAATGGCGCCGGTGATGAT
>JBCDIY010000158.1:0-4401 GCA_038748435.1 Pseudomonadota bacterium
ATTTGCTGAACTGAATCACCATAGAGATAGTGGATTTGTCCGCTTAGCGAAAAGTATTTTGCGTCGTATATCTGAATTATTTGATTCAAAAGTAGTTAGAGAAAGGCGGTCTGCAGCAAATCAATTTGCTAATCGTAATTTATTGCAAACAGATGCAAAAAAGGATTTTAGTGAAACACATAAATTCCAGTCTTCGAACACAGACCCAGCAAGATCAATGCCAGGATTCTTTGGCATGAATAATAGTATGACTGCCAGTGCAACCAAAGCTGCAGAAATTTTATGTGAATTTAATCAGGTCGCTACAACAAACCCAAAATAATTTGACAAAACTATTTTTTACTTGTGTATATTGTCCTCAATGGTATGGTTGCGTAAATCATTGCAAAACCGTCCCCCTCTTTTTTCAAAAGAGGGGTTAAAGGAGATTTGTCAATTCACAGAAAAATCCCTCCTGTCCTCCCTTTTAAAAAAGTAATGTAGCCGGTGTGGAACGAAGTGTAACACCGGTTTTGAGCATATTAGCCTGGTGTTTCGCTGCGCTGCACACCGGCTACAACCTGTATAAATCAAAAAATGACCTGTCATTTCAGAATTTTTGCTAAGAACCATTCCCTCCTTTTTCCAAAAGGAGGGTTAGGGTGGATTTGTCAATATTATGATGCTCTAAAAGGATATCTATAGAACAGAAAAATCCCACCTGTCCTCCCTTTTAAAAAAGGGAGGGACGTAGATTGTCGCACCAAAGGCATGTAAATCCAATATAAATGATTGGCACAACAATACCGCCTGCGCGGGGATGACAGAGCATATTTATGCAACAACGCCGCCTACGCGGGAATGACAGATCTTATTTAGGCAATCATGCTTTTAACAGTAAAGCACTAAACTGAAAACGAAGAGCCGCATCCACAAGTGGTCTGGGCGTTAGGATTGCGAATAACGAAGCGTTCACCTTCGATGTCGGCGACATAATCGATTTCTGCCCCAATTAAATATTGGTAACTCATGGGGTCAATTAATAAATTAACCGTGTGACTGCCCTCACCTGATTCACCGCCCTCAGCTTCATCTTCATCTTCATCATTGGCTGCTTTGAGATCGATGGTCCGGCTGATGATTTGGTCATCGGATTTAATGTCTTCTTCAAATGCAAAACCATATTGAAATCCAGAGCATCCACCACCGGTAATATAAACGCGTAGATTTAAGGCTAGATTGCCTTCTTCTGCAATCAATTCCATGACTTTTTTAGCTGCATTCTCAGTGAAATTAACTGCGATAGGTTTTACCGTTTTGACTTCGCTCATGTTTTGCTCCAAATTTTGTCTTTTGCCATTTTGTTGTCATTCCAAGACTATCCCCCCTTTTTTTCAAAGGTGCTGTTGCGTAAATCAAAAAATGACCTGTCATTCCGGAATTTTTGCATAGGGACATGCAAAAATGTCCGGAATCTAGTTCTGAACCAGGGATGGATTATACGAAGTAACTCATGTTTTCGTAAATTCTCCTGGATCCCCGCCTCCGCGGGGATGACAAGTCCGATTTATGCAACAATATCACCTTCCCGAAGATGACAAATAACATTAATATACCATATACATTAAGCTTATCACATAGATAAGGCGGCTTTCTAAATCATGGCCAACATGTTACATTAGAAAAAATAATGACTTAAAGGATTGCGTCATGAATAATACTCGCCGTTACTTAGCTTTAGCCTGGATTTTCATAATTGTTGCATTTACAGCAACAGCTGCCTCTTTACCAAAAAATTCTCCTGTTCCTGGCGGTATTGCCATTATTAAACTTGCCAAACACAATGTAGAACCGCCCATAGTAATGTATCGTGGTGATAGAGTTACCATTGTTGCAGACAAAAGCGGTAAATTTTGGCAAGCGATCGTTGGTATCCCCTTGAATGCCAATCCTGCTAAAAAACAAGTTTTGCAAGTTAAAACGCCTAATAAAAAAGCTTTAGTCTATTTTTCCTTGAAGCCAAAAACTTATCCATTAAGACGCATTACCATTAAAGATAAATCTAAAGTAACGCCTTCAGCCGAACAAGCTGCGGTGATTCGTGAACAAAGCGAAACTATAGAAAATATCTTAGATCAATGGCAGGACACTACAAATATTGACGCAAATTTTATCTTGCCTGTCAAAGGGATATTTTCTAGCCCGTTTGGCCAACGGCGAATCTTCAATAATGTTCGTCGTGCTCGACATACCGGTCTAGATATCGTTGCGCCGCTGGGGACACCGATAAAAGCACCAGCAGATGGTACCGTACTGGCGACTGGAGATTTTATTATTAACGGTAACACGGTTTTCATCAATCATGGCCAAGGATTAATTTCTTTTTACTGCCATTTGGAAAAAATCGATGTCGAACCTGGCGAAATGGTTAAACAAGGTGAAGTCATCGGCTTTGTCGGTAGTACTGGGCGCTCAACAGGAGCCCATCTGCACTGGGGAGTGAGCTTAAACGGTGTGCGGGTTAATCCATTATTATTTGTCGCAAAAAAATCACTCGCGAAAACGCAAAAACAAAATAAAGCTAAAAAACATCAACAAGGCGCTGACAAAAAACGGAAATTCTCGACTAACCAATCCTAGCGTACCGGTTAACACTGCACCGAGAATCCAAGAAGCGGCCACCACTGCACTGCTTACCCCCATGACCCAACCTTGCTGTTCTTTGCTAACAACGCGCGAAAAACAGGTAAGCAATGCGGTATAACTCATACCAACACCAATAGCAATTGGCCACACAGCTAACCAATGCATTTTTTCAAAATTGAAAACGAATAATAGCGCTAAGCCGATTGTAGCTATGATCAATGAGAATAAAATAATCTGCTTCTCATGAAAAAACCTTAGGAAAATACGAATTAAAAATAACATAGTAATCATGAAAACACAGGCCATGTAAGTCAAGAAATTACCGATTTGCCTTGCGGTAAAATCAAATATCTGATTGAGATACAATCCCTCATATTGAAAATATGTGCTCCAAGCGACTTCAGATAATAGCAATACGATGATTAATAATTTTAATTTTTTATGCTGCAACGCTTGAATAAAAATATCAATTCCTTTAGTTAAACTGATCGCTTTTTTAAACTTGGGCTGATAAACATCTTTGAAAAAAATCATTAAGAAAATTGCATTGATAACTGCTAATCCAGCGTTTATATAAAAAGGTGTACTGAAATTAAACCAAGGCGAAATATTGCTATCGGAAAAGTAACCGCCTATTAAAGGGCCAATGATAAACCCTAAGCTACCGCCTAAAACGATTAAACTCAGATTTTTAGTTTTTGACTGCTCTGTTGATACATCGATAATCGCTGCTTGGGCAATCGGCTGACTGCCTGCGACCATTCCACCTAAAGCACGTCCAAATAATAACAACGATAAACTGCCAAATTTAATGCCAAAAGCACATAATAATGCGCCGACACTCGTGCCGATTAAACATACGAACAAGGTTGATTTTCTACCATAACTATCAGATAAATCGCCAAATATTGGTGTTCCAAACAACATGAAAAAAGCAAAGATTCCCAGCGTCAAAGCATAGAGCAAATCTCTAACATTTACTGAAACATTGGCAGCCAAAATACTATGCTCAGGTGACATGAACAACGGACTGATGACTGGGAAAATAATACCAAAACCCATCGCGTCGAGAACGATGATCATAAATAAGGTAATTAATGTAATCTTAGGTTTTGCCGACATGTTTATTCTACTAATTGGATGATTTCTGACGAACCCCTAACTATATATATTTTCAAATATTTTGGCAAATTTTTTTAACAACTATCATGTTACTTTTATAGTTTTCTTTTAGAGATAAATTAGAGATAAATGTTCAAATAGCCTACAAACAACCAAATAATAAGCTATTTATTTTTTAGCATTCGAGTCATGTCACAATATTGCAATATTATTAGCTTATATTATGCTCAATTGTTTAATTTTGGAGCTTTAATACCATGCCAACTCTCAAGCTTGAAAAATTATCTACTTTAAGTAAACACTTAATAAAATGCCTAGTATTCTCTAATTCAGATTTTGCCAAAAAACATGAGCAAGCCATCACTCGCTCAGCGTTACTAGCTTATTTAACTTACCAATGGATTAACGAGACTTTTGATGCTAATAATTCATGGAATGAGGAAACAAAAATCATCTTAGCTATGTCAACTATGGTTACAGTGTTTAGTCTTATATATTACGGAAATTTTCTTAATGCCAAAAATTTTATTGAGAAAGAACCAGTGACAAAATCCTGTAAAAATACCAGCTCATGACACCATTAGACTTTTGTTTAGCGATTATCACCAAACTAAAAAGAGTACCCATTCCTTTAGTACCCATAACAGCAATTTG
>JBCDIY010000159.1:0-4389 GCA_038748435.1 Pseudomonadota bacterium
GCTGTGTTAATTCTGCTGAAGTAGCCTGCACGTGTTGACAATGACTGACATCTACATGTGCTAGGCTAACATTTTCACCTTCATTTTCACCTTCCATACCGACAATAATTTGACTAAACTTCATGAGCATAATAAAAAAACATCATCAGCTAAAGATAGTCAAATTATTGTCGGTATGGAAGGTGAAAATGAAGGTGAAAATGTTAGCCTAGCACATGTAGATGTCAGTCATTGTCAACACGTGCAGGCTACTTCAGCAGAATTAACACAGCAAATGGCCATACTATCTGCTTTTTACCAACAAAATCCGCATAAAATGACACCGACACTTTATCAGCAAAAAATGCAAGAACTGTTTGCAACCATGCAATCAACCGCTGCGGCCAATGTATCTTACCATAAGGAAACCATAGCAAAATGTGCTAATGCAACCGATACCCAACAAAAAACGATGTTACAACAAAATGAAACTAAATGGAAAAATGTAAAAGACGAAATTTCAGAATATCAGGTGAAACAAAAACGAAGTGTAGTAGCGAATTTTGTCGCCTTGCACCCTGCTTACACGCAGGAAAATATTGCAGCTGTGGGTGCTGATGGATTACCCATACTAATAAAAAATAGTTCGCAAAAATTAGGTAATTCAGCAAGAATTTGTAAAACCGCTAGCAAATATATCGTTGTTGCTGAGCCAAAAGATTATTTCTCAGAGGAATATGGCGTCGCAACACTATTGGCTGAGGTATACAATGGTAATAAAATGCCTTACCAACCGCCTCACATTCATAATAAAGTGATACAAGCAAAACCAAATGCAATTAGCAAGCATTTTAAATTTTTACGCGACCGCGATACAAAAGACAAACTTAAAAGTCACATCGATCGTACCGCATTGCATGAAGCACAAAAAATTTTCTTGGCTTATCCAGAACTAACCAAGAAAGAACTTGAAGAACGCTTACGTACTGGCGACCTCCAGCCCTTATTTGGCAATAAGTATCAAACACTGCTAAGCGGCATGACTGTTGAAGAATTTTATATTTTATCTGTCATAGAATATTATCCTAATGGATATTGGCATTTAGAAAATGCCAATGGCAAACCCAATGGCTGTTTTAATGAAGCTAATCTCAGACAAACTGATTATGAAGAAAAGCTAGGCCCGGAACAAAAAATTAAAATCGGCGCCTCAGCTTCTAATTCCAGCATGTTTGCCACTCCTGATGAAAATAAGCAATCTTCTGATGAAAATGGCACTAATGTCACTCCCCCCCCCAACCCAAGCAAATAACTAACATTATTGTTGTAAGCCTGCTTTTGCGATAAAATTAAGGCTATTATGCTGCACTGGAAACAATTAGAAATACACATCGATAAAAACCTGGCGGAACCCTTAGGTGATTTACTTACTGGCCTAGGCGCATTGGCGATTACCTTGGTTGATGCTGAAGACCATCCGATCTTCGAACCTGACCTTGGGGAAACACCTTATTGGGAAAAAATGATTTTGTTGGCATTATTTGCCGAAGAGGATAATCCGTCATTGCAATTAAACACTGCGGCAAAAATTTTAAACCTGAATCCTTTACCCACCTATCAAGTCAAGTTGTTAAAAGAAAAAGATTGGCAAAACCAGTGGAAAAAATTTTTAAAACCACGTTGTTATGCCAATAAACTCTGGGTAGTTCCCACAGGTTGTCAACCACCCGTGCTTGAAGCACAACAAAAAATGATTCAGATAAACCCTGGTCTAGCATTTGGCACAGGTTCTCACCCAACTACAAGCTTATGCTTACAATGGTTAGCGGAGCACTTAAAACCACAGCAAACTGTCATCGATTATGGTTGTGGCTCTGGAATTTTAGCGATTGCTGCACTTGCACTCGGCGCCGAGCAAGTCTATGCCATTGATCACGATGATCAAGCCTTAGCTGCGACATTAGAAAATGCAAAATTAAATCACGTTGATAAAAAAAAGCTAGCAATTCTCAAACATGCTAATTCAATAAATACTCGTGTAGATATTATCGTTGCGAATATTCTGTTACAACCCTTAATAGAATTGCTGCCAGTCTTTGATAAGCTAAGCCAGAAAAACACCGGTAAAGTGATATTTTCTGGTGTTCTCAGTGCCCAAGAGCAACAACTTAAAGATAAAATGCTCGCTTTTTTTCAGTATGTTAATTCACAAACTGAAAAAAATTGGATTTTATTAGAGGGAATGCATGTTTAGGTCTTGTGCAAAATATTCTTTATGTTAGAATAGGCTAGTTCTCTACCAAGTTAGAGAATTTGTTCACCTATTTTGGTGAACGGGATTTTTTATTGTTTGTTTAACCTAATGGAAGAGGGGGGAAAATGATGTCCACTTTGTTAAACCCTATAAGCGCACCTACACTTGCAGAAACTCAACAAGATTACACGTTGAGGGAATCTGTGCAGCGTGCATTAACTAATTACTTTACGCAACTCGGCGAACAGCATCCGACAAATTTGTTTTGGATGGTGTTAGACGAGATTGAAGCTCCGCTAATGGAAGCAGTAATGGCGTTCACTCGCGGCAATCAAAGTCGTGCAGCCATTCTACTTGGTATTAGCCGTGGCACCCTACGTAAAAAACTCAAAAAGCATAAGCTTGATTGATTAATTAGTGGAGTCTAATGCCTGATTTAACCCCGATAAAAACTGCAATTATTAGTGTCGCAGATAAATCGGGAGTTGTCGATTTAGCGCAGAAGCTTGTTGCATATAAAGTAAAAATTATTTCAACTGGCGGCACAGCTAAATTACTCAAGGCAAATGGCATTCCACACGTAGGCGTTTCTGAGTACACGCAATTTCCGGAAATTATGGGGGGACGTGTGAAAACACTACACCCTCATATTTTCGGTGGTATTTTAGCCCGGCCTGAATTAGATAAAGATATACTGACATCACTAAAATTGGCAACAATTGAATTGGTGGTCGTTAATTTATATCCTTTTGCCGAGGCAATTAAAAATCAACCAGACAACTTAGCTCATGCAATTGAAAATATCGATATCGGTGGTCCTTCACTCATTCGAGCTGCAGCTAAAAATCATGAAAATACCACCGTCGTCACAGCTATCGATGACTATCAAACGTTAATCGACGAAATTGATTCTAACCAAGGGAAAACTTCTTTAGCTACACGACAAAAACTTGCAATTAAGGCATTTCAATTAACCAGCAATTATGACACACTCATTGCAAACCATTTGCAACAACGCTTAGAAAATCAGACATTTCCGCCAAAATTAAACTTGAACTTTAGTAAACAACGTGACCTACGTTACGGTGAAAACCCACACCAACAAGCGGCACTATATATCCAAGATAGTAAAAACCAAAGCTCAGTTTGTACCAGCAAACTTCTACAAGGAAAACCGCTTTCATTTAATAATATTCAAGATGCTGACATGGCATGGTGTGCCGTCAATAAATTTGCTAAAACTGCTTGCGTGATTGTCAAACATGCTAATCCCTGTGGTGTCGCCAAGGCAGATGACTTACTCACAGCCTATCAAAATGCTTATCATTGCGACCCTACTTCCGCATTTGGCGGGATTATTGCAGTAAACGAGACAATCGATGCTGAAGTTGCAAAGACAATCTTACAGCAACAATTTGTTGAAGTGATTATCGCCCCCAGTTTTGCTGAAGAGGCACTAGAAAAATTTTCCCAAAAAACTAATTTACGCTTGTTACAAATTACAAGTAAGCCTAAATTGACGCAAACACTGGCTTTTAGCCAAATAGACAATGGCTTATTATTACAAACTGCCGATAATCCCTTAGAAGATGATAGCAGTGCTTTCACTGTAGTCAGCGAGCAAATACCTACAGAAACACAATATCAGGACTTACTGTTTGCCTGGCAAACTGTCAGTTTCACTAAATCTAACGCCATTGTTATTGCAAAATCTCAAGCGACGATTGGTATTGGTATGGGACAAACTAGTCGCGTTGATAGTACCCAACAAGCGATTGAGAAAGCCAAACGCTATCAGCACAATCTACAAGGAGCAATTTTGGCCTCTGATGCATTCTTTCCTTTTGCTGATAATATTGAATTGGCAGCAAAGGCTGGCATATCAGCAATTATTCAGCCAGGCGGTTCGAAACGTGATGCAGAAGTTATCGCCGCTGCAAATAAATATCATATTGCTATGGTATTTACCCATAGCCGACATTTCTTCCATTAATTACTTCACTATCTATCCCAAATCGATTAAAATTTGCAGAGGTTTTGCAAATGAATAAAGCTTTATTGGCGCTGAATTTGCTGCAAAAGCATGAATAAAACAAGTGTTATTCCTAAGTATTAAGGTTGGAGTTCACACTGCGGTCAACCTAACCTACTAACCA
>JBCDIY010000160.1:0-4387 GCA_038748435.1 Pseudomonadota bacterium
AAAAGAAAAAATTGATAAAATTGAAATTCAATTTGGTGGTAAACTATCAGAGTTAATGGAAGCGTGTCGCAAACATTTAGGACTGACTGGTGATAAACACTTTGGATGGGTACTAAACCCCTATCGTAATAAGCGTAGACTGCTATTCAATCTGCTTGATAATTTAAGTGTATTCTCAACATCAGAAGATAAATCAATTGAAACCGCATTACGTTTTATCAAACACCATCGTTCATCACATAAAGATTGGATCGATATTACTGATGGTGATGAAATTCCAATTGATTTGACTTTGTTGTCACAGCAGTGGTTTAAATTAGTTCAGGACTAAAAAAGGGAGAGACGGTTACAAAGATTCACAAACATTATTATGAAATTGCTGTATTACATACATTAATGGAAGATTTAAATTGCAGCGACACCTATGTTAAAGATGCTTATGTATATGATGATCCCAACAAGCAATTTATCAATTGGGAAGAATTCTACAATACTATTGACGAATATTGTGAAAATTCTGGTTTACCAAAGGAACGTCATCAATTGGTACATACGTTAAAAGCCAGGTTGTGTCAAACGGCTCAAAAAGTTAATGATAGCTATCACGATAATGCCTTCCTTGTTATCAGTGAAGAGGGAAAGCCTATTTTAAAAAAATTATCAGCAAAGAAAACACATCCTGGTATCGAAAAAATTAGAGACGTGGTTATGGCTGAAATGCCAGTGATATCAATCATAGATGCGATGATAGATGTAGAAAGATGGCTTAATTTAAGTGTTTTCTTTAAACCGCTATCAGGCAATCAAAGTAAAATAGCGAATTATTCTCAGCATTTTATTGCAACCTCGTTATCTTATAGTTGCAATTTAGGCCCAACACAAACGGAAAGATGCTTAATACAATTTTCAAGAAAACAAATTGTATGGCTTTTTCATCACCACGTCACTGAGCAACGAATCATTAGAACCTGTAATAATATCATAAACGGCTACAATTTATTTGAACTACCAAAACGCTGGGGCCAGGTGATAGTGCCTCCGTTGATGGCACGTTTTGGGATGTATAGCCAAAACTTATTGGCAGCACACCACATTCGTTATGGCAAATATGGTGGTGTTGGTTATTATCACGTGTCAGACCAATATATCGCCTTGTTTAGCAATTTTATTTCATCGGCCGTGCATGAAAGCGTCTATTTGCTTGATGGTGTTGTTGAAAATGACTCTGACATAACCGTGAATAAAATATATGGGGATTCATGGGCGCAAAGCGAAGTATTGTTTGGTTTATCATTTTTGATGGGTATTGCTATCATGCCACGTATAAAGCGTCTTAAGCATTTACATTATTATAAGGCAGACCCAACAGATTATTATGAACACCTACAAAATCTATTTACTGAGAAAAGGATCGATTGGGAATTGATTGAAACATATTACTACGATATGTTGAGAGTTGTGATATCAATTCAAAAAGGCAAGGTAAAATCATTAACCGTTTTACACAAACTATGCGCAAAAAGCCGTAAAAATAAGCTCTATTATGCGTTTAGAGAATTAGGTCGAGTGGTACGAACAGAATTTTTACTCCACTACATCGATGACTCTGAGCTGCGTCGTATAATACAGGCAGCAACGTGCAAAAGTGAGGCGTTTAACGAGTTTATTGATTGGATACGGTTTGGTGGTGGCGTCGTGATCGCTGATAACCTGCGATTTAGTCAGCGAAAGATTATCAAGTTTAATCATCTGGTAGCGAATATGCTGATCTTCCATACAATGGTTCACCAAACAAGAGCGGTGAATAAGCTTAGAGAAGATGGTGTTGACATACCAGATGAGGTATTGACTGGATTTTCGCCGTACTGGCGTGATCACCTGAATCGTTTTGGGGTTTTTACACTCGATATGAACCGAAATACTCCTGAAAATGATTATGAATTAGCCAAAGCTTGAGATTTGGTCCCTTTTAACCAGGATTCCGGCCGGCCCTCAATATTGCAGCATAAACTTGTTGTTCAAAATTCGTGGGGATCACTCAGCTTTACACACCTTTACTACGAAAAAATGGTTACTGCATTTAAATCCGATAGTGAATTTGTTTATTCAGGCTTAATGTTATCTAATTTTTGAATAAAATATAAAGATATTAGAGCTATGACAGTACAAATAATTAGAACTACTTGATAGCCGACGATAAAAGCATGCTTCACCGCGAGCATTTTTGCTGCAGTATCAGGTAAGCCTAACTTTTGTAGGTGATCTAACGGCTTTGCACCGGTAATATAGAATTTTAAAACCTCTGGAAATTTGTGTATATGAGTAATATCAGTTAACTGATGTAGATAAACATATTTAGCAACAAGACTGATGACTAATCCAGCGATAGCGATACCTAAACTATAAGCATAGAATGCAATAGTTACAAAAATTCCTGTACCACTACCTTTTTTCTCTTTTGGTAAACAAGTTACTACACTAAAATTTGTGGTTGCATACATGGCACCGACGTTAATACCAATGAGAACAAAACTTATTGCCATAAGCCAAAATGTTTGCCATTGCAAAGAGAGGAACAAAGCGATAAAACTAATAGCAGATAAACATTGGGCGATAAAACAAGGATATTTAGTACCAATTTTGTCTGTTATTTTGCCTGTTAGTGGAGCGCTAACCCCTAAAACACCACTCATAAGCAATAATAACAAACCGGTATATAACGGTGAGTAACCTAATATGTTTTGTAAGTAAATTGGAATTAAAAAAAGATATACCCCAAAATTAAATTGAAATAATGGACGTATACAATTCATCAAGGCAAAGTCTTTAATCTTAAATAGATCAAATTCTATAAATGGCTGGACCAATTTAAATTGCCAAAGGAATAAAATAATTAAAATAACAATACTAAATATAAAGCTTAATAAAAAAGCAGTGGATGTTAAACCCCAAAGTTGGCTCTGATTGATGGCAAGTAATAATAAAAACAAACCAAAAATTAATAAGCCAACGCTAGGGATATGATTAAATTGTTTTTGAAAGACTGTATCTTTGGCGCAAGCAAACCAACAGATAACTATTGTGAGAACACAAAGCGGCAGGTTTAAATAGAATATCCAGCGCCAACTCAAATAGTGTAAGATAATCCCTCCGAGAGAGGGGCCTAACGCTTGACTTACCCCAGTAAAAAGTACAACAACACCGATGGCAAAAGCTTGTTGCGATTCTGGGAACGCTCGCGTGGCTAAGATAAATATCATAGTGAAAGTTCCAGCCATCCCTATCCCTTGAATGACCCGTGCTGTGATTAGAAAGGTGCTATTAGGTGCAAGGCCAGATAGTAATGATCCAAGAAAGAATATGGTCACGCCAATTAAAAAAACTTTTTTATGTCCGTATTGGTCTGCAATGCGACCAATTAGAATTACCCCACAAGTGATGCCTAAGTTATAGGCGTTATTTACCCATTGAAGTTCGACTAAACTGCTGTGAAATTCTCTGGCAATAACAGGTAAGGCAACATTAACAATAGTTAGATCAATATTGATAAATGCAATGGCTAAGCCTAAACCCATAAGCGCTAACCATCGAAAAGCAAAGTAGTCGTTAAGTTGGCTAGATTGTTCCATGTATAGTAAAAAGTATATATCCGTTAGTTACAATCTTAACGTATCAATAATACTTGTGTAAAATTGATTGAAATTTTTTACAAATTTAAACTAAAAAAAATAATACTTCACAAAAAAAATTGCATGGTGTTATGTATCTTAAAAACCAGTTGTTGTTTCAACAATTATTTTTTTCCACCAAACAGCCCAGAAAACATACGTAAGACATCATCCATCACATTGCCGTCTTTATTCTGATCAAGCAAAGTTAAAATGGATTTATAGATATCACTCTGTTTACCAGTGCCAGTTTGTGATGCAGCATTAAATTGCTTACCTAAGCTACCCATGACGGCAGTGGCAAGCATGGGTAAGATTTGTTCTACTATCGAATGTTGCACACCGGTTTTTTGTTCAACGTTATTTGCCACTTTGCGACTGATATCTTTACTGCCAAAGATATCACCTAGAATTTGTTTGCCTTCATTCACCGCAGTGGTATCATTGGCTAAATCGTCTTCATCGAGATATTGACTAAAGTGTTCTGAGGATCGTTCTATATCACGGAAACGCCCGCTATCTTGTTGTAATTTAAACTTCAAGCCTTCTGTTAAAGTAGGTGTAACTTCTTGAACCACAGCTTTGGTTTTTTCTTCAGATAAATTAAAAGTTGAAGCAATTGAGTTGATGAGTTTACTAGCTTGTTCTAACTCGTTGGTAATATTCATTTTTTTACTCCTTGTGTAAAAAAATTGTAATCAATTTTTAGTACGCTAAGT